>CAYSMT010000007.1:0-17249 GCA_964432135.1 uncultured Acidobacteriota bacterium | reverse complement strand
GGCGCCGCCAGGAAGCTTGCCATGAGCGTCGCACGATCGGACATGCTCGCCTCCGTCCCGGAGCTTCGCGTCGCGTTGCGCGCTTTATGAGATCTGTCGCATGGCGTGCGGGTATTTTGTTGCTGCTCATGCTGATCGCTGCGCAGCTCATCATTGGCGGGAAAAGTTGGGTCCTGAGCTGGCCGCTCCCCCTAGGTGTTGCACTCGGGATCCTTGTGCTCGCCTGGGGCCTCGGGCGCCCCGTCGTCACGTGGGCTTCACGCGCGAGAGCCCTCCCTTTAGCCGATCACTTGGCCCTCGGGATAGGACTCGGGATCCTCATATTTTTTATGCAGGGGCTTGGTTACGCCGGATGGCTTTACCCTCATTGGGTTGGCCTGGGTCTCGGCATCGGCATCGCTCTCGCGTGTGTCTTCCTGCTCAGAGTACTGGGAGATGCACAGGGCGGTGAGCACCCGCACCGGTGGGCTACCGTCCTCCTTGCCCTCTCCCTTGCGCCTCTTGTCGTCATCTTCCTCTTCGCGAGCTTGCCGCCCACCTTTCACGATGCGATGGTCTACCACCTGGGCCTGCCCAACCTCTATCTGAACGCCCACGCACTGGTATACCCGCCGAACTTCAGCCCGGCGTCCTACCCCCAAAACGCCGAAATGCTTTTTGCGCTCGCGATGACTCTAGGAGGGGAGCGCGCTGCGCAGCTCCTGAATTTCGTTCTCGCGCTCGCCGCGCTCGCCGCGCTGCGGAGAGACATCCTCCGTCGCTACGGGCGCTGGGCCGGCGATTTCGCGGCGCTTGCCCTCGTCTGCTCGTGGTTCTTTTTTTTCGAAGCTGCCTTCACCAAGAACGACCTGCTCGGTGGTTATCTGCTTTTTCTCTCCTTTGTGTTGCTTTTCGGGGGCTTCGCTATCCGGCGCAAGCGCGTTCTGTACTTGAGTGCCGCGCTCGCGGGTCTCGCAGCGGGGGTGAAGTTCAGCCTGCTCTTGCCGATCGGCATCGGGTTCGTGGTCTGGTTCATTTTCACTCGCTCGCTGGCACGACGCCCTCGCTTGAAGCAGATCGTCGCCTGGGTCGGGCTGCTTCTGTGTGTCGTTTCACCTTGGATGCTTCGCAACAGCGTCGAACGAGGAAATCCGCTCTTTCCGGTATTTTTCGAGCAGCTTGGTGGCCGGGGATGGGAAGCTTCGAATGCATTGCGCATGCTTCGGGCGACGGGAGGTGAGATCAGTCTCTCGCCGTCGGCGATGCTCGTTCGCACGCTTTGCATCGGTTGGATGCGACCACTTACGGTAGCGGTGGTGAGGCATCACCGCTCGCTTTGCCGCTACTCATAGCGGGAACGTTGCTGTGCCGTCGCCGTCGCGACCGGCTCTTGCTCGTTACAGCGACGTTCAGTCTGCTTGTTGGTGTCGCGTTCTTTTCTTCCTACCTGCGTCTCTACTCATTCACCTGGTTGTTGCTGCCACTCGCGCTGGTCTCGCTCCTGACGCGCTGGCGCTCCCTCGCGTTTCGCCGAGTCGTCACCACTCTGATCATCACCGCAGCCTGCCTCGAGTTCGCTGCTTCCGCGCTCCGCGCACAGCGCATCAGCGGAGGCGGGTTGCGCGTCGTCTCCGGCGAGATCTCGGCCGAAGACTACCTTGCGGGCCAGCTCAATTACTATCCGCTAGTGCAGATCATCGATGCCAACCTGCCAGCGGAGGCGAGAATCTTTCTCGTCGGGAGTGCGCGCAGCGCCTACTTGCCACGGGTGTGTCTGGCGGACTACCCGTGGGACACGCCTTGGCTCGCGCAGGTGCTCCGGGAGGATGCAGACCCTGCTGCATTGGTCGCTGGACTTCGGCGAGCGGGTTTCACCCATCTTTTGCTCAACGCCGATGACCTACAGCGGGTCGAGAACAGTCAAAGGATACTCGCTCTGGCGGACGATGAGCGCCGGGAGCGTCTCAACCAATTCCTTTCCACCTTGCAGCGGGTCGCCAAGAAGAACGCGTGCTATCTCTATGATTTGCGTTGACGTCGTGGCAGTGCCCGCACAGGCAGAATTGCGAGCGTTCAGGGCGTGGAACGCGCGGCGGCAAAGGCCTGGGAGATCGTCTCGGCCAGCTCGCGGAGTTGGAAGGGTTTGTGGAGCAGCCCGTCGATGGCGAGATCCGGCACGTTCCAACTCTCGTCCAATGTGCTAAATCCGGAGCAGATTACGACGCGTAGCTCGGCATCGAGCTCGCGCAAGGCGCGCAGCGTATCCCTCCCGTCCATCCCGGGCATCAGCATGTCCAGTAGCACCAAGTCGATCGCATTTCCCTCACGGCGATAGATCTCGAGCGCTTCGAGACCGTTTGCAGCGAGACATACCTCGTAACCTAGTCGTGCGAGCATCTTTTGGCCGAGCTGGCGCAGCATTTCCTCGTCGTCGACGAGCAGGATCCGGCCGCTTCCTCCTCGCGGAGCAGCGTTGGGTCGATCGGAAGTCCTTGTGCTCTTCGACGAGCGTGCGCCTTCGCAGGGAAGACAAAGGCGAAACACTGTGCCTTCGCCCACCTTGCTTTCAACCTCGATCGATCCATCATGAGACTGCACGGTGCCATAGACGGCAGCGAGGCCGATACCAGTGCCCTTGCCGAGCTCTTTGGTCGTGAAGAAGGGTTCGAAGATGTGCGGCAGGATATCGCCTGGGATGCCCTGACCGGTATCGGAGACCTCCAGCACGATGTGCGCTCCGGGTGCCAGTGCTCCAGGTCGCCGCAGGCACTCGCTGCGGTCGAAGTGGTGTCGCCTCGTGCCGAAGAGGAGGGTGCCACCTCGTGGCATCGCGTCGCGGGCATTGACCGCGAGGTTCAGCAATGCGCTCTGGATCCGGACGGCATCGCCCCGAACCATGGCCTTCTCCTCTGCGAAGTCGAACTTGATCTCGATGCGGCGATCGAAGGTGCGCTCGACGAGCTTGGCGACCTCTCGGATCAGCGCGTTGAGATCGAGGACTTCCGTTCGCAGCGCGCCACGTCGAGAAAAAGCGAGGAGCTGTGTGGTCAGGGTGGCCGCCTGCTTCGAGGCAGAGAGGATCGCGTCTGCGTGTTCCTCGAGACATCGCTGGCCAGCGAGATCCTGACGGAGTAGCTCGGCGTAGCCCATGATGCCGGCGAGCAGGTTGTTGAACTCATGAGCGATACCCCCAGCAAGCTGCCCGATGGCCTCCATCTTTTCGGCGTGGCGTAGCTTCTCGTCCTTTTCTTCGAGCTCCTGTTGAGCGCGTTGACGTTGGACGATCTCGGCTTGGAGCTCAGCGACCTTTTCGCTGAGCGAACGATTGAGAGCCTCGACTTCCAGACCACGGGCTTTCAACTCGCCCACAGTGTGCCCAAGGGAGCGGCTCATCGCATTGAAGGTTTCGGCTAGCTCTCCAAACTCGTCACGAGTCGTGACCTCGATGGCGTGTCCATACTCGCCATCCCTGATGCGGCGCGTGCCTTCGAGCAGATGCTGAGCCGGGTTTGCGATCAGGCGTCGCGTGAAGATGGCAAGGAAAGAAAATTCGAAAACCAGCGTGATGAGAACGAGAAAAATGATCGAGTTGCGCGTGCGGTTCACGCCGGCGAGGATCTCGCGTTCCGGTACGATGGCGGCGATCAGCCAGGGTTCACGTTGGGCTGGTGTGAGGCTGATGAGCTGCCGTGTACCGTGGATGTCTTTGATGGTCAGGCTCGTGTCGTTCCTCACCTCGGCAAGTCGTCGGGCGAGTACGGGTCGATGCGCGCCGAGGGCCTCGAGTGGGTCGAGCTGAGGGTCGTGGATGATCGTTCCATCCCGGGCGTAGATAACCATGTGCCCGTTCTCAAACAGACGCTTTCTTGCCAGCTCCGCAACGAGTGCGGTGAGATCGTAGTGCAGCAGGATATCGCCCCAGAAAAGACCATCGATGATTACCGGACGCCGAAAACGCAGGGCGACGCCGTTGATCTCAGCGGACCAAGCGAGCCCATCGTCAATGACAACCGTCCCGGACAGATCACGCGGAATCCTTCGCCCGGCGAGGGAACGAAGGGTTTGACCTACCCCCTCGGTGGATGCGTCAACGGGCACTGGTTTTGTCTTCGCGGTGGCGTGGCGGGTGCGGCCATCGCTCAGGGAGAGCAGCTCTCGTCCATCTGCGTCGCGAACGGCAATGAAGTCGTAGGCAGGACGGCGGCCGTGCAGGCTTTCGAGATAGCGAGCGACGCCGCTGAGATGATTGGCGGCTTCCTCATCGAGACGATACTGCCGGTTGTAGAAGAACTCTCGCAGCGCAGGCAGCTCGCCGATGATGCGCAGGTCCTGGTCGATGCCTTCGATCTGCCGGTCCAGGCGTTCGGCGTAGAGCGAGGTCAGATCGAGCTGCCGCTCCTCCGTCAGGCGAAGGATCTGGCGTCGAGCGGTCGTATAGGCGACGACCTCGACCAGAAGGATCGCGGCAGAAAGAACGATCAGGCTGCGAACCATCATCTTGGCTAGCAGTCCGCCACGTCTCCACCAGGCCGGACTCATCGCCCTTCTCTCCTCTTTTCATAGCGCGCCGAGGAGAGCATGAGGTAGTCCAAGTGGCCGCTGAGTGCGAAGCCGGGAACGCGTAGTCGCTGGCGAACGGCTGCGGTGATGACCCTTTGAGTGGTGAAGATCATCAGTGCTTCATCGTGGATGTAGCGGTCAAGCGCTTCGAACTGACGGCGGTGCTGAGCGCGTTGTGTGCTGCGTAGAGCGCGCTGATAGTGTGCGTCGTATTCGGGGTCGTCTAGCAGTGCCCATGGGCTAGTGGATTCGAGGAAGAGACCCGCGTGAAAGGCGAGGTCGCAGGTCGGATTGTCAACGAGGTTGATTGCGAAATCGAAATCCGGCGGTGTGCCATGCTGGAGCTTATGGCTGACGACGCGCCGGGCCCACTCGGCACGCGAAAGGATCGTCAGCTCGAGCTCCACCCCGATCTGGGCGAAATCAAAGGCCATAATCCTTGCGATCGGTGCGGCGATGTCGGCTACGATTGCCCGCAGCCGTAAGGGACGAGTAACGCCGGCCTCGTCCAACATGCGCGCGGCCTTGCGTGGGTCGTACTCGTAGACGGCCAGTCCGGACGCCGCTCCGAACTCGCCCTGTTTCCCGAGTGAGGCGAGCACACGTGCGTTGCCGAAATCCGCATAGTGCACGAGCGCTTGCTTGTTGACGGCATGATTGAGCGCTTGGCGCACGCTGCGTTGGGCGAGCGGTCCGCGATTCCGGATGAGCACTTGGTAGCCCGAGAGGACGAGTCGCTTGATGATGCGCGCGTCGCCGTGGGCACGTTCCATGAGCAAGCTTGTGCGATTTCCCGCGAGATTGGGCAGGAAATCGACGCGTCCCGTGGCGAAAGCGGCGACCCAGGTGTCCTCCGGGAGAATCTCGAAGCGCAGACCATCGATTTGTGGAAGGCCCTTGCGCCAGTAGTCCGGATTGCGCTCGAGCTCGATGGTTCGTCCGGACTCGCTTTCGCGGAAACGGAAGGGGCCCGTTCCAATAGGGTGATCGCGGAAGGCCGTTGGCCCGACGGCGCGGAAGTAATCCGGCGGGCAGATACTGCCGAACATGGAATGGCGTGCGAGGAAGAGCCCGTCGGGATACTTGGTGCGAAAGCGAACCCGGTACGGGTCACCCGGGACAGCTTCGACAGCCTCAATCGAAGAGAAGATCCAGGCGTTACCGGCGTTGTGATCTACGTCGAGGAGGTAGTTGAAGGTGAAGACAACAGCACGGCTATCGAAGAGTTCCCCATTGTGGAAGCGTACGCCACGGCGCAGCTCGAACTCCCACAGGGTCGGCTCGAGCTGATGCCAAGATGTAGCGAGCCCCGGTTGAAGCTTGCCTTCAAGGTCGAGATAAACTAGCGGATCGAAGATCTGCGTAATGACCGTGTAGGAGTCAGGATCAAAGGCTGGGGACAGCGGGTCGAGGCTCGCGACCTGCTTGCCGAAGCAAGCTAAACGCAAGACTTCCGCACCTGCAATCGGTGCGGAGACGAGGCAAAGCGCCATCATCACCACGGTTCGACTCAACTAAGGCCTCCCGCTCCGATCTGCAGCAACCATGGCCTAACGCACAAAGCCTAGGTCTTAAGTGGCCTAGTGTCCAGAAAAGACAATGCTTTCTGGCACGGAGCGCTCGTGCGTCGAGAGCAGACGAGCGAGGCGCTGGGAATCCTCCTCAGCTAAGCGCTCGCGGAGTCGTTCGCCGCGGGTAATCCACGACTGGAGATAAACCTGAAGCACGAGGTAGCAACAGGCCGCGCCCCCGACGAAGAGAGCGTAACCCATGGTGGCATCGACCCATTTCTGCCAGACAAACAGCGGGAGTGCGACGACAGCCAGCGCGAAGAGCGGTCGCACAATGCGCCAGCCGAGCCGGCGTTGGGCGTCGACCTCCGTGCTCAAGATGGCATTCCGCCGCTCCGAGGCGGCGAGCTGTACCAGGACAGGGGCCAGCAACGGATCTGCGACGATGCCTGCATCGAGTTGTTGCACGATCTCTTCAATTGCGCGGGGCATGGCGGAACCCCCCATGACGAGCTGCTCCACTCTACCCCTTTGCTTCGCTTCGCTCGTCCCGGTCATTTCTCGCTCTTGAAGACCTTGTAGAAGCAGTAGATCGTCAAGAAGATCACGGCGCCCCAGGTGATGCCCATGAACAGCCCTGTGGCGAGATTTCCTAAGTTCATGCCGCCTCCTCTTCATGCGCACGTCGGCTCCAGATCGACCAGATCATCAGTAGAAAGCCGGCTGTAAAGACCATGATGATGATGCGCGCGACCCAGATTGCCGTCTGCCGGTTGCGGACCTCGAAGGCGAGCTGAACCGTGATCGAGTGGGCCGCGTCCCCGACCCGCGGCTCGTAGCGGAAATTTTGCAAACGCAGCCAATTGGCGAAGCGGTCTGCATCGAGGCTGCCTGCGAGGCCTGGGTCAGCACTGAAAGCGGTGATGACGAGAGGCGCACTCGGGTTGATGGTGAGTTCGGCTCGACCCGAGAGATCACGCCCCTCCATTGCAGCGGCTTCGATCATGCCGTTCTCGAGCTGCGTGAAAACCTCGTAGCGTGCTCCCGCGGTCTCCGCAGGTCGGTGGTGGTGGAAGGTGCCCGAGAAGTCCTTTCGGGTTTCGATACCCCAATGGATCTTCGGCGTTGGAACAAGGGTGTCCCCGGCGAAGACGGCATTGTAAAACCACACGCTGAAGATGAGCAGCAGAAGCAGCGGTGTGATCCACTTGAGTACAAATTTAAAGGCGCGCGGAACGCGGATCAGCGCGCCGCGGTGCATCTCCTTCCAGCCCTTCTCGATGCCGAAGACCCAGGCAAAGAGGACGATCTCGATGATCGAGAGCACGACAAGGCCGATCGTGCCGGCCCAGAAATCGAGCTCGTCGAGGGCGCCGTACTTGTAGAGTACGACGATCGGGAGAGAGCCGAGGAACCAAAAGATCAGCAGCGATCCGGCGGCGCTGGCTCGCGAGAGCTTCGCCTCGTCTTCCAGAAAGGACATCACCGGCTGGGCGACGGCGACCGAGGAGGTGAAGGCTGCAAAGAAGAGCAACAGGAACCAGATCGTTCCGAAGATCTGAAGACCTGGAAGGCCACGCAAGATCTCGGCCATCGAGACCATGCCGAGTGCGTAGGTGCCGGCCTCGGCGATCTCGGGCACCCTCTGGACACCGAAGTAGGCCGCGGCCGCAGGGATGGCGATGATCGAGCCAAAGATGACCTCGACGAACTCGTTCAGCGAGGCGGTCGTCAGCCCCGTGAGCGTCACGTCGTCGTTCTGCCCTAGATAGGAGCCGAAGCACTCGAGGCAGCCGTAGCCCACTGAGAGCGTGAAGAAGATCTGCCCTGCGGCCGCCATCCAGACCTCGTAGCTGCCAAGCGCGCTGAAGTCCGGCGACCAGAGGAAGCTCAAGCCGTCCCAGACCGTGCCCTCGATCCGCCCGAGGGTCAGGACGCGAACAGCTAGGACAAGACAGAAGAGCAGCAGCAGCGGGATGGCCGTTTTGGCGAGAATTTCGATGCCACGGGAGAGGCCGCGGAAGAGCACCCAAATGTTCAGGGAGAGCGTGATGACGAAAAAGATCAGTGCCGTGCCCAGCCCTGGGAAATAGTTGTGTGTCGTGGCGTTGCCGAGGAACTCGTCGAAGAACACCGCCAAATCGACATAGTGACCAGCGTGACTGACGAAGCGTCCCGTCAGCGAGAACCACGCATAGGCAAGACACCAAGCCTCGATGAAAGTGTAGTAGAGCACGAAGATAATCGGCAACGCGACACCGATAACGCCGAGATACTTCGCCCAGGGTCGCCGGCCGCTCAGGCGGTCGAAGATCCCGGGGGTCGTGCCGTGTCCCCAGCGGCCGCCCATGCGGCCCACCGTCCATGCGACCCACATCATGGGAAGCCCGAAGAGCAGGAGGGAGAGCACATAGGGGATCATGAACGCGCCGCCGCCATGCTGGGCGGCCTGCCCCGGGAAGCGCAGGAGGTTGCCAATGCCAACGGCGGAGCCTGCTGCGGCGAGAATGACACCGAGGCGAGAACCCCAGCTTTCGCGTACTTTGACTGACATCCAGCGCCTCCTAGAGCGTGTTTGGTGCTTTCGCGCTGCGTTGAGGGAGTAAGCTCAGGAGTCGCGCTAAAACCCTCCCCTATCGTGCATCCTATCTTCGGGTCGTCTTGGGCTCGTGCGTCCTCGCGAACTCCTCGCCACGGCGCTGCCATGCCGCTGTGTTCTCTTCGTCGCCCGAACCGAAACTGCCCCAAGTCTTGGGCACATCATCCAGGAAGCTGCTCTTACGCAAACCCTCACCCGTGCGGGCGCGAAGAAAAAGCCTAGGCGGCGGGCTCCGGCGCTGTCAACAGGGCAGAGTGCGGATCTTCCGTTCGCATCGCAACGGCCATGGCCACGGCATCACCTCCCGCCCCGAGAAGGGAAGAACCTTCCGAGAAGCTGGTTGCGCTGCGCGACCCTCGTCATGGCCCCGCATATCAGGGATGATGCAAGGCGGGCGGAATGGGTGGTCGAGAGCTGGAGTGGAAGCCTCAAAGCGAAGAGGTTTGTTCTAGGTGATCGCGTCGAGCATTTCTTGGACAGCACCGTCAATGCCAAAGAAGACGGAGCGCGCGATGATGCTGTGGCCGATGTTGAGCTCGCCGACTTCCGGTACGTCGGCAATGGGCGCGACGTTGCGTACCGTCAGACCGTGTCCCGCCGCAACCCGAAGACCGAGCTCACCGGCGTGTGCCGCCGCCATCACGAAGGCATCGAAGGCCCGCGCGCGGGCACGCTCCGAGCGTGCGGCGGAGTATGCATTGGTGTTTAGCTCAATGGTTGATACGCGTAGCTTTGCAGCGGCCTCGACCTGCGGCATGTCTGGGTCGATGAACAGGCTGACGTCGATCTTTGCTCGGCGCAGCGCGCTGATGTGGGTCGCCAACCGTCGCCGGAAGCGGTGTGCGTCGATGCCGCCTTCAGTCGTGATTTCTCCCGGGCGCTCGGGGACGAGCGTGACGAGATCCGGGCGCAGCTTGCGGGCGATATTGAGCATGCGTGAGCTTGCCGCCATCTCGACGTTGAGACGTGTCGTCACGACCTCGCGTAGGCGTCGCAGGTCGAGGTCATTGATGTGGCGACGGTCACCTCGAAGGTGGCAGGTAATTCCTTCGGCCCCTGCCAGCTCCGCCAGCACGGCGGCCGCGATGGGATCGGGTTCTGTTCCGCCACGTGCCTGACGGATCGTCGCAACATGATCGATATTTACAGATAAACGGGGCATCGCTAACCTCCTGAGGGATGGGTTGCCGTCATTCCAGATCGTGTCGAAACATGTCGCTGCGGACACGTCGCTTTTCGTTCTCTCCCCTGGGTCTCTGCTCCGCGCGGTGACATCAGGCACCGAGTTCCTTTTCGAAAAGCGCGACGAGTTCGTCGACAAGCTCGTCGACGAGGGCCGCGTTCGCCCCCTCAATCATCACTCGAGCCTTGGGCTCTGTACCCGAGTAGCGCACGACGACGCGTCCTTTGCCTGCCATGCGTTGTTCGGCGCGTCTCACCGCCTTACGGAGCACGGGGTGTTCGTCAATGGCTGGCTTGGAGGCGACGCGTACGTTGCGCAACACCTGGGGATAGACAGGGATGGCGTCGAGGGCTGCATCGAGTTCTCCTGCACCTTGTCGCCAGAGCTTGCAGATGGTGAGCGCCGTCAGGATGCCGTCGCCCGTTGGCGCATGGTCCATCAAAATGACGTGTCCCGACTGCTCCCCTCCAACGGTGAAGCCACCCTCGCGCATGGCCTCGAGCACATAGCGGTCGCCTACCGGCGCCCTAAGCATGCGAATGCCCTCGTCTTCGAGAGCTTTTTCGAGACCGAGATTGCTCATCACGGTCGAGACGACCGTGCTGCAAGGAAGTCGACCGGCGGCATGCAGAGCCCGGCCGATGTAGTACAGCGCGAAGTCACCGTCGAGGCGTCGTCCGTCGGCGGTGCAGGCGATGCAGCGGTCTGCGTCGCCATCAAAAGAAAACCCTACGGCAGCACCGCGACTGCGGACAACCTCGGCCGCGACCTCCGGGTGAAGCGAGCCATAGCCATCGTTGATGTTACGGCCATTCGGTTCGTCGCCGAGCACAACCAGCTCGGCGCCGGCGCGCTTGAACGCCAGCGGCGCGAGGCGGCTCGCAGCTCCGTGGGCGCAGTCGAGGACGACGCGCAGGCCCTCGAGACGCACCCCTTCGAGACATTGATCGAGGAAGATCAAATACTCTTCTTGCAAGAGGTCGTGCTCATCTTCCGCTGTCACCGTGTTCGCCGCTTGCTGTGACCGAGGCTGTTTTGCAATCAGATGTTCTATCTCGGCCTCTGCACGGTCGGGCAGTTTGCTCCCCGTGTGATCGAAGACCTTGACGCCATTGTCATGAAAAGGGTTGTGAGACGCGGAGATCATCAGCCCCGCAGCGAAGTCGTCCCGGCGGGTGATCAACGCCAGGGCCGGCGTGGGGAGTTCTCCTGCGGTGACGGCCTGACCGCCCGCATCGCGAATGCCTTGGGCGAGCTTCTGGCGGATCCATCCGCAAGACTCTCGCGTGTCCTGGCCGAGGCACACCCGCGACCCCTGGCCCGCGCTCTCGAGGAAGACGATCAGAGCGCGACCGAAGCGATAGAGGGTCTCCGGATCAAGGGGTGGCTCGCCCGCCACGCCACGCATGCCATCGGTACCAAATAGCTCTCTCACGCTTCGCTCCCTACCGCGCCCTTGCCCCGACCCGCATCGACGGTTCCTCGCGGCGTTTCCTGAACAAGGCGGGATTATACGTCCTGGTGCTCCCGAGCGTGGCGGTCAGCGTGATGAGCGCGGGGGATGGGCATGGACTCTCGACGGCGAGATCTCCACGACCTGTACCCGGGGCAGCCCGGCGATATCGAGTGGCCCCCAGTCAAGAGTGACGACGGGTTCACCCCCGGCGGCGGCGGGTAGATTGTCCACGAGGATCCTCGCGCTGAGCGCCTCCTTCAGGCGGGGCAGCAAGGAAGGCGGCGCTTCGAGGGTTGCTGTGACCTGAGCCGGCTCAGCCGTCCAGCCTTCGATGCTTGGGATGACCTGGAGCAGGAGCTGCTCGGTTGTTGCGAGTTCCTCGATCTCCACGCTTACCCGGACCGACGAGGGGGCCGCGCGCATGAGTCGACCCTGGGGGACGAGCTTGACCAGGCGTGTGAAACTCGCCTTCTCCTGGGAAAGGTCCAGAGATTCCGTCGGGATCTCGCCGATCCCCTCGAAGCTGCTGGCCGGGCCGGAGACCTCAACGTCGGTAGGTTGGACCGAAATGTTGATGACGGAGTAGCCCTGCGGCACTTCTCCCGCGCGACGGATCACGACCGGCAGTAGAGCCGTGCGTCTTGTGTCGAGGGTGATTTTGAAGCCCGAGGTCAGAACCTCCACCTTGGTGATGCCCCGCGGTACACGCTGAATTTCGTCCGGGACGATGACGAGCGTGTGAGGACCAGCGGAGAGGTTCTTGACTGAGACGAGAGCGTGGAGGTTCGCCAGGGGGACGCGGCTGAGCGCCGTCGTATCTCCCTCGAGACGCACCTCGGCCTCTCGCAGCTCACTATCGACGAGGATCTGGTCGTCTGAGGTGTCAAACTCAATCGGTATCCGAAAGGTGCCAACCTCAGGGGCTCGAGAGACGATGGACGACCAAAGCACGATGGTCAGCAGCAGCGAGAAGGCTTTGAGCCCGAGGTTCTTGCGAAAGAAGCTCTTCACAGCGTCGTCTCAGGGGTTGCGCTGGCGGCTCGGGATAACGCGGTCGTGCTGTTGCGTTCGGTCGCGCTGTCGATGCGTAGCTGTTCCTCGAGCAGCGCCCGCAGCGATCGTGTGTCGAGATTTTCGTGCAGAGCACCGTCGATGGCAACCGAGACAACGCCCCTCTCTTCGCTGACGACGATGGCCAGAGCGTCGGTTTCCTCGGTAATGCCGATAGCCGCGCGATGACGTGTGCCGAACTCTCGCGAGATGTACGGATCCTGGCTGAGCGGAAGGAAGCAGCTCGCGCCCTTGATGCGGCCCTCGCTGATGATCACGGCGCCATCGTGCAGCGGCGTCTTGGGCGTGAAGATGTTGATCAGCAGGTCGTAGCTCACGCGGGCATCGAGCTCGATGCCGGTGTCTATGAAGTTTTTCAGACCATGGCTACGCTCAAGGACGATCAACGCTCCGATGCGCTTCGACCCCATTGCCGAGCATGAAAGCGCGATTTCCTCGATGATGCGGGTCATGTCGTCCTGCAAGGGACGGAAGCGGCGGAAAGGATTGCGCCCAAACTGGGCCAGGGCCTGCCGGATCGGGTTCTGAAAGATGACAATGACGACGAAGCCGCCATAGATCAGCACTTGGCTGAGCACCCAGTTGATCGCCTGCAATCGCAGCGGCGCCATCGGGCCCGTGAGCATCCAGAGCAACACGACGCCGAGCAGCCCATAGGCCATCTGAGCCGCGCGAGTGCGTCGGATCAGGACCATGAGCTGATAGATCGCGAACCATAAGAGGCCGAGATCCAGAAGCGCGAGCGGCCGCGTCAATTGACGGAGAGTGTTCTGGACGAAATCGAGAACCTCGTGCATTACAGCGGGTCCTCACGGGCAGGCCAGCGGCGCAGCGCGTCCGCTATGGCGAGCGCCTCGCGTGAGGCCCTCAGGTCGTGCACTCGGACAATACGTGCTCCGGCGAGCACGGCTGCCGTCGCCGCAGCGAGCGATCCGGCGAGACGTTTCGCCGGCTCTGCGACCGAACTGCGTTTTCCGATGAACATCTTGCGCGAGACACCTATTAGGATGGCATGCCCCAAGCTTCTCAGGGATCCAAGCTGGCGGAGAAGCTCCTCGTTTCCGAGCGCCGATTTTCCGAAGCCGACACCGGGATCCACGATGAGTCTATCATCCTCGATCCCTGCCGCGATGGCTCGCGCAGTCTTTTCCCGCAACGCATCGATGATCGTGGTCAACAGATCGTCGTAATGGGTCTCTTTTTGCATCTGCTGCGGGGTTCCTCGCATGTGCATTACGACGAGGGGGCAGCCAGCGGCTGCGACGATCGGGGTCATCTCTGGGTCTTCCAGGCCAGAGACGTCGTTGATCATGTCGGCGCCCTCGGAGAGGGCGGCATGGGCGAGATGAGCTCGGCGCGTATCGACCGACAGGCGCATGGCGGGGAACTCCCGCCGCAATGCGGAGAGGACGGGTAGGACGCGACGCTCTTCCTCGGCGTCGTCGACGGGCTCGGCGCCAGGCCGAGTCGATTCGCCGCCGAGGTCGATGATGTCGGCGCCTTCGGTGACCATCGTCTCCGCGCGAGCAAGCGCAGCGGTGGGGTCAGCGCATAAGCCGCCGTCAGAGAAGGAGTCAGGAGTCAAGTTGAGGATACCCATCAGTCGGACGCGTCCGGCGAGCTCCCAGCATGCACCGTCTGCGAAGGCGAGTCGCGGTGGAGGGTGGTCGTAACGCGCGAGCAGATCAGCGAGAAGAGAGCCCGGCGGCTCCGGCCAGCGGCGCGCGGTCTCGAGCAATTGCCGCGTTGGCCCGGCGATCACGAGCGCACGTTCGGCGACGAGCACCGTGACGCCGTCGGGAAGCTCGCGAGCGAGACGAGCTGGATCGATCTGAGCGCTGCGGGTTATGCGAACCGCGCGGCAAGGTAGGGGAAGTTCGCCCCTGCGGGAGGCGAGACCGTCGGCAGAGAGAAAGGCCCTGGCGTCCGCATCGCTCAGGAGATCCCAAGCCCTCGCGCTGTGCGCCTTCCGCATGCCAGAGCCCTCGCTACAGCTGCTTGCGCGAATGATGCGCACACTTTCATCACATCAGGTGCTCGGAATCGGCCCCCCAAGCAGAGGATCCGCCCCGCCCTCGCTGGGCCGGCGTTCCGCTTGTGTTTCTTCCGGACCTGTGTCGTCGCCAGATGGTTTTACGGGAGGCAGCGGAGGGAGCTCCTCGCCGGCGACGAGGAGGCGGATTTCCTCAGCGTCAAGCACTTCACGCTCGAGCAGGCCCTCCGCGAGGCGAATGAGTGCATCGCGGTGCTCGCTGAGTAGCGAGACCGCTTGACCCCGGGCCTCCTCGACGATGCGCCGAACCTCAGCGTCGATCACGACGGCCGTGTCTTCGGAGTAATCTTTGTGCTGGGTGATCTCACGGCCGAGGAAGATCTGCTCTTCGCCCTTGCCGTAGCTCAGCGGCCCAAGCTTTTCGCTCATGCCCCACTCGCAGACCATCTTGCGGGCAAGTTCCGTCGCACGTTCGATGTCGTTGCCTGCGCCAGTCGTCATGTGGCCCATGAAGAGCTGTTCGGCGACGCGGCCCCCCATCAGCACGGCCAAGGCGGCCTTGAGATACTCACGGGTCTGGGTGTACTTGTCACCTTCGGGAAGCTGTTGGGTCAGGCCGAGCGCCATGCCACGAGGGATGATCGTCACCTTGTGCAGTGGGTCGGCCTCGTCTTCGAGCACGGCGACCAAGGCGTGTCCAGCCTCGTGGTAGGCGGTGTTGCGCCGCTCTTCTTCGCTGACGAGCATGCTACGGCGTTCGACTCCCATCAATACCTTGTCTTTGGCGATTTCGAAGTCTTCTTGCATCACCCGTTGCTTGCCGACCCGCGCTGCGTAGAGCGCTGCCTCGTTGACGAGATTCGCGAGGTCCGCGCCGGAGAAGCCGGGTGTTCCTCGGGCGATTATTGAGAGGTCGACCTCACCGAGAGGGATGTCCTTGACATGCACCCTAAGGATCTCTTCCCGGCCGCGCACATCGGGGCGCCCGACGACGACGCGCCTGTCGAAGCGCCCTGGGCGCAGCAACGCTGGATCGAGCACGTCGGGTCTATTCGTTGCCGCGATGAGGATGACGCCGTCATTCGACTCGAAACCGTCCATCTCCACGAGGAGCTGGTTGAGGGTCTGCTCGCGCTCGTCATGACCACCGCCAAGGCCCGCGCCGCGGTGCCGGCCTACGGCGTCGATCTCATCGACAAAAATGATGCAGGGGGCGTTCTTCTTGCCTTGCTCGAAGAGATCACGCACACGGGAGGCGCCGACCCCGACGAACATCTCGACGAAGTCTGAGCCGGAGATCGAGAAGAAGGGCACATTGGCTTCTCCAGCGATCGCTCGAGCCAGGAGGGTCTTGCCCGTTCCCGGCGGGCCCATCAATAAGACGCCCTTGGGAATCTTGCCTCCAAGGCGCTGGAAGCGCCCTGGATCCTTGAGGAAGTCGATGATCTCGGCCAGCTCCTGCTTGGCCTCATTGCAGCCGGCTACGTCGAGGAAGGTGATCTTCTTGCCGTGGGGTGTGAGTAGCTTGGCGCGTGATTTGCCGAAGGAGAGCGCCTTATTGCCGCCGCTCTGCATCTGGCGCATGAAGAAGATCCAGATGCCGATGAAGAGCAGGATCGGGGCCCAGCCGAGCAAGCTCACCAGGAAGGTGCTGTCCCTAGGTTCCTTGGCTTCGACCTGCACCTCGTGAGTGCGCAGCATCTCTATCAGCTTCTCGTCCTTGACGAGATAAGCGTTGAACTCTTTTCCGTCTTTGTCGTTGCCCTTAATTTGGTATCCGAAGGAGTCACCGGTGATCGTGACTTTCGATATTTTTCCGTCTTCGACGGCGCTGTAAAAGTCGCTCTGGGTAAGTGGCTCGACGGTCGTTTGCCCCGAGTCCGTGAAGAACTTGACCACAACGACAAGGGTGACGAAGATGCCGACCCAGATGAGGATCGTCTTCACGTGCTGGTTCACAGTGTCCTCCGGTGACACGGGGGAAAGCCCGCACACCACATGCGGCAATTATGGAGTGCCTGATAGCGCACCGCCATCATGGGCAGGCGGGGCTTCGTGAGGCGCTCCGCCCGGTCGGGCCTCGGCCGAGCTACTCTACGTAGCTGATATGGGGCAGGTTGCGGTAGGTTTCTCCGTCGTCGAGCCCATAGCCGACGACCCATTTGTCAGGGATCTCGAAGCCAGAGTACTCGACCCGGACCTCTTCACTTCGCCGAGCGGTCTTGTCGAGTAGGATCGCCGTGCGGATCCTTTCCGGTCTGCGTGCGGCAAGGCGAGCGAGGAGGCGGTTCATCGTGATGCCGCTGTCGAGGATGTCCTCGATGATCAGCAAATCGGCATCTTCGATCGAGAAGGGATGTGTAAAGACGAAGTCGGTGACTCCAGGCCGTTCGGGATCCTTGTGGGTCTCGAGAAAGCCGATCCGGGTCGGCCGATCGATGGCGCGCAGGAGGTCGGCGCCGAAGATGAAGGCACCCTTGAGGACGATCAGTGCCGCGATCTCCTGGCCGGCTGGCGTGTCTGCCGTGATGGCGGCACCGAGCTCGAGGACGCGTTCGTGGATCTGCTCCCTGGTGAAGAGGATCTCGGAGGCCAGAGCTCTCATCGCGTGCTCTCCCGCGGGGACGGCTCCCCGCTCTGCTCGAAGCGCAGCCGGCCTTCGTGGCGCCTGACCATCAGGCCGCCCGGAAGGTGCAGCTCGGTGCCTGAGCTCTCCGCGCGAACGAGGGCCTCAAGGGCCAGCAGATGGGCGGAGGACGGCCGGAGCTCGCCGTTGCTGGCGAGTCTCAGGGCTCGACGCAGGATGCGGCGAAGAAGCGGCGCCGGCAAGCCCTTGAGCTCTTCTCGTGCGAGTAGGAGAGTTTGGCGCGGTGCCTGGGCCGGGAGCGCTGGGCCCG
>CAYSMT010000006.1:15993-17500 GCA_964432135.1 uncultured Acidobacteriota bacterium | reverse complement strand
GCGTCGGTTCCAGCTCGCGCAGCTCGTCGAAGATTCGTCGGGCCCTACGGTAGCGCGCGATCTCCTCTTCGGGAACGCTCTCGCCAGATCCTGCCCTGTTTTCGTCGTTCACCGAGGCGGTCTCCCTTCTTCCACGCTCGGACATTGTGGACCGGTCTGATGCGCGAGTTCCACCGCAACTGCGCGGAGATGCCCCGTCTTGCGCATGTCCTGGTAAGAGCTGCGACAGGTCTCCCTCCCTTGGAGCTCTCGAATCGCACTTCCGGAGGAGGAATGCATGATGATCTTTGGGCTGCAGCGCATAAGCGTCATCCTCTTCGCCGCAGCCTTGTTGGCGTCCCTATTCGGCGTAATCGACCCTGCGCGAGCGGGAGGCTACGTGGAAACATTTGCGGAGGGAGAGCCTTCTCTCGAGCTAGAGCCAACGCTGGCGAGAATCTGCCTCTTGCGCACGAGTCGCCTTGGTGTCGAGGAGCAGGTTTGGACTTTTGCCGACCACGAGCTGATCGGCGTGACCCAGGGCCGCAGCTACGCCGTCGCTGATCTCACTCCCGGCCGCTATCTCCTCTGGTCGAAGGCGGAGAATCTCTCGGTGATGCACCTTGAGTTGCGAGCGGGGCAGACCTACTTCATCCGTCAAGTCCTCATACCGGACTTCGGCAAAGTACAGGCCCACATCGAGCTCGTTGACGCCGGCGAGGGATGCCGCTTACTCGAGTGGCTCGGCCGGCGGGTCCGCGTCACGTCAAAGGGAAGGGAACGGGGTGTTGCCTTCGCCCGTCAGCTCTTCGCTCAGGCGCGTCGATCTGCTGCGGACAGGTCGGAATGATGCCGTTCGCAACGAACACGATCCGCGGCATTTCTGCATTCTCGCGCGCCTTGTCCGCGCCATCGGCGTATGAACTAGAGGTGGCGTTCACGGCACGAGCGACGCCACCGGAGACAGAGGAGGTCACAATGTGTTCGACCCGTCGCTACATCCCGAAGGGCCTGCTCTGGCTCGTGTCATGGTTATTCTGCCTTTTGCTTCCCCTTTCTGTCTTGGCCGATACGGCGCGGTGGATCGCCGGCAGCGGAAGCTACTCCATTGCCAGCCATTGGGATCTCGGTGTCGTGCCCTGCAACGACGGTCCGAAGAGTTACGATGTCATCATTCCCGACGGGACGAGGACCGTCACGATGGACCTCGCGACCTGCACCGTTGATACCCTCTCTCTCGGTGAACACGCGGTGTTCTCGGTGCCGGCCGGCGGTCGCCTCGATGTTGCGACAAGTGCTTCCGTTGCCGGACAGATCCTCGCCGGTGGTGGGACCTTCTTCGCAGCCCAGGCTTCCTTCGCGGGTACGGCGGCCCGTCTCGATGCCAGTGCCGGAGGGTTGATCCATCTCGGCGCCACAAGCTATTCCAGCAGCTCTCTGGTGGCGACCAACTATGAGATCATCCGGGCTGTCGGGGCCGGAACACGTATCGAACTGCCCTTGTTGACCACCCTTGATGCGGGTTTCG
>CAYSMT010000006.1:0-15893 GCA_964432135.1 uncultured Acidobacteriota bacterium | reverse complement strand
ACGATCAGTCGGGGGCCGCACGCTGGCAGCGCGTACAGGCGCGCGACGGCGCACGGATCGAGCTCTCGCATCTGAGCACGGTGACGCTGCCGGCGCGCGGCGAGGACATCCTGCGCTTTTGGGCCGAGTCGGGGGGGGTGATCGACCTCGCTGCTCTGGCGCGCATTCCCGGTGCTGGGGGGCAGGCGTATATCGAGGCCTACTCGGGCAGTGCGCTGTCACTGCCCTCGGCGACGCGGCTGGAGGACACGCGGCTCTTTGCCAGCGGCGGTGGGTCGATCGTGGCCCATGGTGCCCAGCCACTGTCTCTGTCGAGTAGAGGTCTCAACGCCACGAACTACGATCTCATCCAGGCGAGCGGCTCGGGGACGCTGATCGATCTTTCTGCTTTGACGGAGCTTGATGCGGGTTTCGACGATCAGTCGGGGGCCGCACGCTGGCAGCGCGTACAGGCGCGCGACGGCGCACGAATCGAGCTTGGATCTCTGGCGAAGGTCGCCATGCCCGCTCGGGCAGAGGATTTCCTCTACTTCATCGCGGCAGGCGGTGCCGTTCTCAGCGTCCCAGCCGACGGTATTCAGTGGAGCGGTGGAGGCGCACTGCGCTTCGACGCTTCGGGAAGTGGTCGGATCGTCCTCGGCGACATGGTGACGACGGCCTCAACCCGCTTTGATCTCGGCTCGGATGGTAAGATCACGACGGGCGATTTGAGGGACGATCCCGCGAGTTCCGTCAGGTCGAAAATCGGCCTGAATGCTGCCGATGCATCCATGGTGGTCGAGGGTAGTCTTGGCCTCGGTGACGAGATCGAGCTCGTGGCTGCGGCCGGTGCCGCGCTGACGCTTCGTCGTGATCTTACGCAGAGCCACACCACCTCCTCGGCCTTCGACCTCGAGCAAGCAAGCTTGCTGCTCGCCGGAAGTGCTCCCGAGCGCCTCGAGCTCGCCTCAAATGACCAGGGAGCTTCGCGGCCACCGGCGGGCGGGTTTGGCATCGGCCAGCTCGTTGTGGGTTCGACGCCTGAGGCAGGGGGGAAGACCCTCGTTCGCTTGCAGGACCACGTGCGTAACGCTTCGACTTCCGGTGCGGAGGCGCTCTATCTGCTTGGTCTGCCGGCGAGCGAAGGCCACTCCGAGGGGCTGCGTATCATGAAGGACTCGACACTGAGTCTCGAGTGCCTGAACACCTATCTATTCACCGACGATGCGGACAGTTTGGGAGAACGGCTCAACGACCGTTTCTCGCCTCCCGAGAAGGTGCGCATCTTCTTTGACCAGGGTTTTCTCGAACTTGGTGTCGACACCGACGGTGATGGCTATCCTGACTGTGCTGACAACTGCCCGCGCACGGCGAACGCGAGGCAGCTCGACGGTGACGCGGACGGTCAGGGCGACGCCTGTGACAGCTCGATCAAGCTCGAGGATCCAGCGCTGTCGGAGATTGTGGAAGGACTCGGCGTTCATGCCGAGACCGGGTCGGCTCTTGCGGCCGCCGGGGACCTCAACCATGACGGTTTCCGAGATGTCCTTGCCGGCGCGCCAGCCTATGAGCCCGGCGCGGGCCGGGCGGAGGCTGGTGCGGCCGTCGTTTATCTCGGGGCGGGCCAGAGCACGGAGCGTACGAGCCCGGACATCATCTTCCTCGGTGAGGCTGCCCACGATCGAGCGGGGGTGTCTGTCGCTGGTGACTTCGATTTCAACGGTGATGGCACAGCGGACCTCCTCATCGGCGCCGAGCAGACCGACCGCACGGGGGCCTCGCCCGTGGCAACCGGCACCGGCAAGGTTTACCTGATCTACTTCGATCCGGCCGACTATCCCCATCTCTCCGATCCGGCGATGCCGGACACTATCGATCTCTCGCGGGTCGGCGTTGACATTGACGGCGTCGTGTTCACGGGCGAAGGGGTTGGCGATCGCGCCGGCTTTTCCGTAGCGGGCGGTGGGCGCCTCAACGCTGGTCACGGACAAGATATTCTCATCGGTGCTCCCGGTGCGGACCCGGCTTCCCGCTCGGATGCGGGGGTGGCCTACCTCGTTTTCGACGATTCCGCGATGAGTGGGGTCGTGAGCCTTTCGCGGGTCGCCAGTGGTCTCGCCAACGAGATCGATGGCGTGTTGTACCGTGGCACGGCAGCTGGTGATGCGCTCGGTCATGCCGTCGATTTTCCTGGTGATGTCATCGGGAACAGCGGAGACGATCTAGGTCTTGGTGCGCCTGGTCGCGATACACCCTATGGCGTCGATGCCGGTTCGAGTTACTTCGTCGAGGGCGGCATCTTGACGCGGGATATCACTGAGGTCGTCGATATCGGCGACAAGAAGAAAAAGCCCAATGCACGCAGCGGCGCACGCCTGGACGGAACGCAGGCTGGCGAGGCCCTCGGCAGCGCGATCGCAGGAGGAGGCGACAACCTCTCAAACGGCGAGACAGATCTGCTCGTCGGCGCGCCCTTTTACGACGACGGGAGCGTCGCCGATGTTGGACGCGTGATCCATACGGCTTCTCGCCTCCCCTTTGGCGTCATCACCGCGGAGCAGGTGGGGGCGCCCGCCAACGACCCTGCTTCCGTGCCTGGGGTCATCTGGGTTGGGGCCTCAGCGGGAGATCGCTTCGGCAGTGCTGTCGCCGGCGTGGGCGATGTCACCGGCAACGACTTTGATGACGTCGCCTTGGGTGCGCCCTATGCGGATCCAGGTGGCCGTGAGGACGCGGGGATCGTCTACCTGCTTCCTGGGGGTGTGCCGCCCTCACTCAACCAGGGCGTAATCCATCTCAGTGAGGGCTTCCCCGGGACTCAGCTCACGGGCAGCGAGGCCGGCGAAAGGGCAGGTAGCGCGATGGTTGGCACCGGGGATCTTAGCGGCGATGGTGAGGACGACCTCGTCGTTGGAGCTCCGGGGCGTGATGCGATGAACCTGGTGGATGCCGGGCGGATTTACCTGATTCTTGGCGTGCCCTGCGCCGACATCGACGCGGACGCAGATGGTCTGCGGGACTGTTTGGACAACTGCCCCGCGGCGCCGAACCCGGCCCAAGAGGATGGCGACGGTGATGGTGTCGGGGATGCCTGCGACAACTGCGTCGGGGCCAGGAACCCAGGGCAAGAAAACCCGGACCGTGACAGATATGGCGATGTTTGCGACAACTGTCCTGAAGACGCGAACGACTCACAGCGTGATTCCGATGGTGACGGCGTCGGGGATGCTTGCGACACCAACCCTGTGATCACCGTCAACGCGGATGGTGTACAAGCGGACTTCAAGGCGCTACAGGAAGCCGTCAATAACGCACGAGAGTCCGGTACGCGTTTCGAGATCGTGGCGTCTTCTGTCTGCCAGGAGGGCATCGTCGTGAATCGCGAGCAGGTGTTTAGCTTCCTTGGCATGGATGCGGATGTCGATGGTGATGGCACTCTCGAGCGCGCTTGTATCGACGGTGATCTCGGTGATCACGCGACGGGCATTGCCCTCGATCTGCGTTCGAGCTTCTCGGGAGCGGCGATGCGTATCGAGAACTTGCGTCTGCTGGGGGCGGTGGGTGTTAAAACGGCGGTGTCGACGCAACTGCATGATCTGAGTATCGAGGGTACCGCCTTGAGAGCGCTTGAGCTCAGCGCCGGTGAGCATCGTGGCAGCCTTCTGACGATCAGCGGTGGCGGAGGGGATGGCATCGAGCTGGCGGCAGGCGCGAAACTGCATCTCGATCGCTCGCGTATTGAAGATCTCAGTACGGGCAAGGGCTTGCGGCTGAACGGCGATGCCACCTTGCGCAACCTGCTCATCGCGCACACCGCGGGCGCGATTGAACAGCAGGGCGGTTCGCTGCGGATTGAGCACGCGACAATTGCGGACAATGCGAGCGGCGTCGAACGTTCTGCCGGTACGACGGCGATCAAGCACACGCTGTTCTGGCACAACGGGACGGGTGATCTTCTCGGCAGCGGCTTGGGTTGCCATGCTGCGAGAGGATCCAATCTCTGCGCGCCGAACTGCGGAGGCATCAACGACAATCTCTGCTCGGATCCACTCTTCACCTCGGGTGCCTATGCACTCAGCGCGTCCTCGCCGTTGCTCGATCGTGGCTCCGATCCGGTTGCGATGGCAGGTGATCCATGCCGTGATCTGCCGGACGACCTGCCTCGTGGTCCTCGCCTACGCGACCACGACGGCGATGGTCTCGCCCAGGTCGACATCGGAGCCTTCGAGCGCGACAGCGCGTGGCCACCGCCAGCCATTGAGGGATTGATCTGGCTCGATAAACAGACGCTGAGTTGGAACGAGCAGCCCGGCGTGCAGTACCACGCTTATCGTGATGCAACTTCGCGTCTGGGCTACGGCTACTTTGGCGTGCGTCACGATGAGCTAATCCCGGGCCCAAACCCCCACTCGTTGAAGGACCCCGATGCACCGCCGCCCGGCAGGGCTTGGTTCTATCTCGTGGCCGCGGATGACGGCCAGAAGGAGAGCAGTCTGGGGTTGGCGACATGCACGGAACGCTGCCACACGAGCGCGTGCCACACCCGCGTGGACGGAGGCGTTGTGGACTAATCCACCGGATCGTTGGTGTGGGCAGCGGCGCCCATGGCTCGCCCGCAGTGGGGACAGAAATGTGCCGCGGCCTCGACCGTCTTCGCGCAGGCGGGGCAGGGTAGCGCGAGGGCATGCCCGCAATGTACGCAGAACGCGCTGCCCGCATTGATCGGTACGCCGCACTTCGGGCAGAGGGAGCGCGGCTGCTGGCGCACGATGAGATAGGCAATGATCCCGATGAAGTAGGGTACGAGGGCTGCGACGAGCGCCCAGAGCAGGGGGGGCATCCCTCGTTCGCTCGCGTCTTTGTAGACGGCGACGCCGATGCCGATCACGAAGAAGATCCCAAAGAGGATGAGCGGCGCGCCGAGCGCGAAGGGTAGCAGGGCCGGCAGGGGTATGCCGCGTCCTCCGGTCAAAAGGCGCGAAAGAGGAATGAGCGCCACTAAGGCCATGACGACGATAAGGGTGGTTGCGAGATAGGCGTGGAATACCTTGAGCAGGCTCGGCTTCATGGTCGATCAACTCCTTGTTGGTTGGAGGCCAGCAGATGGGGGCGCAGGAGCGGGATGGTGAGCAGGCCCGCGAGAGCTGCGCCGGTGCCATGGCTGAGCACGAAGCCGAGTCCTTCCGCAAGGAGAGGTCCGGCGCCGAGCCATCGTAGCGCGATCGCGACGAAGTAGGCTGGCAGCAGGGTGTAGGCCGTCCCAACGGTGACGAGTGCCGGCACGATGGCAACGACAAGAAGTGGTAGCTCCTGGTGTCGCCTGCGGTCATCGATCGCTGCAAGGGTTCGCAGTCGCAGGGTCGGCGTGTAGAGCCCGCGGTGAGGATGCTGCGTGGCCAGGTGCACGAGTCGTTGGTCGATCTCAGATCGTTGGTATCGTTTAGGCATGCGGGGGTGGCTCCTTCGGCTCCGGGGCCAGGGTTTCGAGCTGACGCAGGGCCCGGAAGAGCCGGCTCTTGACGGTGCCCAGCCGCAGGCCGCAGTGCCGGGCGATCTCCTCGTAGCTTAGCTCGCGCCAGTAGCGTAGCCAGATGATCTCGCGCTGGGAGGGTTCGAGGCGCGTGAGCAGGGTGTGCGCCAGGTCGGCATCGATGAGGCGCCTTTCGAACGGAATCCCGTCCACAGGCACGAGAGCGTGCTCCTCACTCTCACCACGGGATATGCCGACAAAGGAGAGAAAGCGTCGGCGTCGCAGAAGATCGTAGGCACGATGGCGCGCTACCGTGAACAGCCACGGGGCAAACTCACGCTCAAGGTCAAAGCATTCGATACGTTCCATCACGCGTACCCAGGTGTCTTGGAAGACGTCCTCTGCCGTCTCACGGTTGCCGGTGATGGCGAGCAGATAAGACATGAGTTCTTCTCCAAAGAGGTCGATCAGGCGGCCGAGTCGCCGGCGCTCGCCCCGGGCGAGTTCGTGAAGGATCTGCCGGAGCTCGCTGGTCATCGTCTCCTCGTTCGCCAGGACTACGCTGCAGCTTAGCGGAAGGTTCCCGGCGGATGTCGCCGCGCGCCCGGGGTGAAGATGCCTGCCGCGGTCCGGGTGAAAGATCATGAAGAGGATCGAAGATCACTGGCGATGCGATCTTGCGGCCGCTGACTCTGCCGCTTATCCTCCATCGTCCGAGTCGATCGGGTATGCAACTCCTTACCAGAGCGGAGGATCGAGTGCATCGAACGGCGCGTGTGGACGACGGTGGCGAGGTGAGGGTCGGCTTCATGATCGGGCTGGCCTCGGCGGTTGTCCTCGCAGGTGTGCTGACTTTCTCTGTCTGGGCCAAGGCGCTCGATCCGGTCGGTTTTGCCGAGCAGATGGTTCGGGATGGCATGATGCCGAAAAGTCTGAGCTACCTCGCCGCCATCACCATGGTGGGTATCGAGGCAGCGCTCGCTTTCGCCCTGCTCGCCGTGCGACGCAAGACGACCCTTTTCGCGGTGAGCGTCGTCATGGCGGGTTTTTTCCTGCTCTCGCTCTACCAGTACTTCTTTCCTGCAGAAGATCCCTCCTCTTGCGGCTGCTTCGGCAACCTCGTCCAGCAGTCTCCGGGGCAGCACGCTGCGGTCAATGGCGTGTTCGTCCTGCTCGCGGGGCTGGCTTGGCTTTCGCTGCGTGGTCGCAAGGGCAAGCCCCCGGCCTGGCGCTGGGCCGTTCCCGGCGCCGGATTCGCGCTCGGTGCAGCGCTGGCCTTTGCGGCACCGCATCTTCCCGTCGATAACCTCGCGACCCAGCTCAGGCCGGGCGTGCAGGTCGCAACACTGCGCATCGATGAGATCGTCCCCGAGCTGCAGAGCGGGACGACCCTCGTTCTGTTGATTGATCGTGCGGATGAGCTCACACGTCAGGAGATCGCGCGGGTCAACGAGCTCGTGGCCCTTGAGCCCGCGAGCCAGGTTCAGGTCTTCGGTCTGGCGGAGGTCAACGAAGAGCTCGAGATCGAGTTTCTCTGGACAGCCGCTCCCGCATTCGAAATCCGTGCGGCGGCCTGGGGAACCCTCAAGCCGCTCTACCGCACCCTGCCGCGGAGCTTCTTGGTCAAGGACGGTGTTGTGGATGTCGTGTGGGATGAAATCCCTGACGAGCAGACCCTGCGGCGCATCGCTGGAGGACAGTACCCGTGAGCAGATCCGTCATCGCGGTCGCTCTGATCCTCGTCGCCGCCGCGCTTCCGGCGGCCCGCTCCGAGACAGATCCCTCGTCTGCGGAACGCGAGCCTTTCCAGCGTACGGGGCACTACCGCCTGGTCATCGACGGCGTACCTGATCCCGACGCACGCCTCTACCTCGCTCGGGGTGTGCCGCGTCTCGTCATTTCAAGCGACAAACTGGCTTCCTCGTGGTTGGTAACTGCCGGCAAGCGCGTCGCGCGTGCCCTCAGCGCCAGTGCGCTTGAGGCGAGTGCTGATGACCCCGATCTCGTCCTCGTCGCGACCAAGCAGCTCGAAGGTGCTAACGCGCCCGTCACGCTCAGCGGCCGCGCCCTGATCTTTGGTGCGGAAAAGCATCGCCTCAAGATCGAGCCCCCTCCAGCATTGCTGGGCGAGTTTGCGGCGGCCGATCTGGCGAAAAAGCTTCCCGAGTTCCGTCGTTTAATGGCGGCATACAGCCCTCGTGCGGGCAACGTGCGCTTGTTGCGCGAATGGTCGAGTCCCGTTGAGCTTCTTGTCTTTCTCGGTTCCTGGTGTCCCCATTGCGAGAAGCTCGTTCCACGTCTCGCGAGCACCCTCGAGGCTGTCGGTAACAACAAGCTCAACGTGCGTTATCTCCTCGTGCCGCGCCGTATCTCCGACGACCCATTGGCGCGCCAGTATCGCGTCGAGGCCGTGCCGACCATCGTATTGCTTGAGGGCGGCAAAGAGAAGCTTCGCCTCGAGGGGGCTGACCTGAGCCATCCGGAGGAGACGCTCGCGCGGGTCTTGTTCGGTTCCTAATGGGCGGTGGACGAGTTGACCCCCTCGTCCCCGGCCCGGTAGGATCACCGGCAGACAGCGGTTTTCGAAGCCCGCAGAAAGCAGCCGATGGCGCGTACCAACAAGTTTTCCCTCAGCTTTCCGAGCAGCCTCGAGTACCTCGACGCGCTTCAGGGTGTGGCGGAGTCGCTGGCGAGTGTTGCTGGCTTCGGCGATGAGGGTCGCCTTGATCTCGGTCTTGCCGTACGCGAGGGTGTGATCAACGCGATGAAGCATGGCAATCGCCTCGATCCTTCGATTCCCGTTCGCCTCAGCTTCCACATTACGGAGAGCGAGTTCAAGGTCTCGATCGTCGATCGCGGGGAGGGATTCGAACCGCGCGAAACGCCGGATCCGACGAGCTCAGAGAACATCTGGCGCACTTCCGGCCGCGGGCTGCTCCTGATTCGCTCCCTCGTCAACGAGGTGCGTTATCGACGCCGTAAGCGGGGTATGGAGCTGGTGTTAACCAAGTACATTCCCAGGGGAGACGCCGGTGAGGCAGCGTTGTGAAGGCCCGTTTCGAGCTCCATGGTGAGGTCGGCATAGTGCCTCTCGAGGGCCGGCTGACCATGGGTTCCGATATGGCCACTCTCGAGGAGATCTTCATCGAGGCGGGCGCTGAGCAAGGCTACGCGATCATCGTCGATCTGGGCGGCGTCAATTTTATCGACTCTGCGGGGCTTGGGGAGCTTGTCGCGCTCAATCGCCGTGTCGAGAAGGCCGGTGGACGTGTTTTCCTCGTCGAAGCGCACGGTAAGGTCAACGACCTGATCGAACTGACGCGGATCGCTCAGTTGATACCTGTCGCCAAGACCCTCGACGAGGCGCTCGCCCTTCTTAGTTGAGCCGGCCTTTCCTGCCGTCGCACACGTCATTTCGTGCATTGGCGGGGAGTGCCCCACGATGTGTGGAGGGGATCATTCGTTTCCGCTGCGGAGGCGGTCGATCAGCGCGGAGAGGAGCGCGTGGGCCTCGCGTGGTGTCATTCCGTCCGGGTCCATGGCGCGCAGGTTATCGAGAACCTCGTCTTCACGCGCGTCACGTGACGAAGCAGCTGCGTCGAATAAGGCAAGTTGACGGTGAGATTCATCGTGCCGGAGCCCGGGGCTGGTTGGTGACGCATGTTCGCTGCTGATCTTCTCGAGGATCTCCCAGGCCCTTTCGACGACCCGTGTGGGCAGCCCGGCCAGGCGAGCGACGTGAATGCCGTAGGAGCGGTCGGATGGCCCCTCTTCGACGCGGTGCAAGAAGATGATCTCGCGACCGTGCTCACGCACAGTGATATGGACGTTGGCGAGCTCCGGCCACTCGCTCGCCAGCTCAGTCAGCTCGTGATAGTGGGTCGCAAACAGGGCCTTGGGTTGCAGGTTTTTGTCCCGAAGTAGATGCTCGACGACTGACCATGCGATCGCCATGCCGTCCCAGGTTGCCGTGCCACGTCCGATCTCGTCGAGGAGCACGAGGCTGCGGCCTGTCGCGTTGTGGAGGATGTTGGCTGTTTCGGTCATTTCGACCATGAAGGTCGACTCGCCACCGGCGAGATTGTCCGTCGCGCCCACACGGCAGAAAATGCGATCGACCAGGCTGATGCGCGCATGTCGAGCCGGAACGAAAGAGCCGGCCTGGGCCATCAACACAGTCAGTGCGATTTGGCGCAAGTAGGTGCTCTTGCCACCCATGTTGGGGCCCGTGACGACGAGCAGGCGCCGCCCGTTTCCCAGGGCGCAGTCGTTGGGAACGAAGCGTCCTGAGGGAAGCAGGCGTTCGACGACGGGATGACGACCGTCCTGGATTACGAGCTTGTCGCCCGCGTCAATGACCGGGCGCGTGTAGCCCTCGAGCGCGGCGACCTCGGCGAAACCCGCGAGCAGATCGGCGCGGGCGACCGCCTCGGCACTCTCGCGCAAGCGGCTGGTGCGCGCGACGACCTCCGAGACGAGCCCGGCGAAAAGCTCCTTCTCGCGTTGGGCCAGTCTTTCCTGTGCACCGAGGATGCGTTCTTCAAGCTTCTTGATTTCGGGTGTGACGAAGCGTTCCCCGGTCACGAGGGTTTGGCGGCGGATGTAGTGCTCAGGCACCCGGGAGAGGTTCGACTTGCTGACCTCGATGAAATAGCCGAAGACACGATTGTATCGAATGCGCAGGGCACTGATTCCCGTGGCCTGCTTCTCTCTCGCCTCGAGCTCAGCGATGGTAGCTCGAGCGTCCCGCGCCAGCTTGCGGACCGCGTCGAAATCGGCGTCGAAGCCCTCGCGAATAACGCGTCCCTCGCCGGCCAGAGCGCCCGGCTCGTCGGCCAGGCCCTTCGCAAGGATGGCGTGTAGGTCATCAAGAGGGTCGATCCGTGCGTGGAGCGCGGCGACGTCCGGTTGCGAGAGATCGCACAACGCTTCGCGTACTCGGGGCAGCTCTGCGAGGGAGGAGCGTAAGGTCGCAAGGTCGTGAGGGCTTGCGCGATCGAGGGCGGCGCGTGCGAGTAAGCGCTCGAGGTCACGGATGCCCTTGAGCGCGTCGCGCAATCGCTCGCGGGTGTCACCTCTGTGGAACAGCGCCTCGACGACCGCGTGCCGGGCGAGGATTCCCTCGGGTTCGATCAAAGGTTCGAGCAACCACGAGCGCAGCAGGCGCGCTCCCATGGGCGTGCGGGTATGGTCGAGCGCTTCGAGCAGCGTCTGGTGCCGCGAGCCGTCACGCAGATTGGCAACGATCTCGAGGTTGCGCCGCGAGCTTGCATCAAGCTGGAGAATGCGGCGTGTATCTTCGATGCGTAGGCGGTCGAGATGAGCGGGCCGAATGCGTTGGGTCTCGCCGAGATGGGCCAGGGCTGCCGCCGCCGCGGGAAGCCCTGGGTGTGTTTCGGCGTCACCGAAGCCGCTGAGGGAGGACACGGCGAGCGCCTCTCGTACGCGCTGGGCGGCGAGCGTCGGGTGAAACAGATCGTCGGCAACCGGGGTTAGAAGGATGTATCGCAGCGTGTTGTCCGGGAGGAGGTTCCGCAACCTTTGCGCGAGGCTCTCGGGAAGCAGTAACTCGGCGGCCTCGTAGCGAATGATCAGATCCGTGAGCTGCTCCCGATCGGGGGCGGAGGAGAGGATCAGGCCGCCTGTCGATAGCTCGACGAAGCACACGCCGAAGGGACCCTGTTCCTCACCGCAGATCGCCGCGAGATAGTTGCTCGTCGTTGGGTCGAGCTGAGAAGGGTCGGTCAGGGTCCCCGGGCTGATGAGCTGGATGACCTCCCGGCGCACCATCCCCTTGGTCTTCTTCGGGTCTTCCATCTGCTCACAGATGGCGACGCGATGTCCGCGTTCGACGAGTCGTGCGATGTAGCCGCGCGCGGCATGATGTGGTACGCCGCACATCGGCGCTGCTGTCGCCGTTCCCTTGCCTCGCGCCGTCAGCGCGATCTCGAGCAGCGGGGCTGCCGTCTTGGCGTCTTCGAAGAAGAGCTCATAGAAGTCCCCCATGCGGAAGAAAAGCAGGGCATCGGGATACTGCTTCTTAGCTTCTTGCCACTGGCGGAACATCGGCGTGACGCGTCCGACCGCAGCCAGCGGATCTTTCTTGGGAGACGAGTTGCCGGCCATACTCACCTTCGTTGCCCCAGCTGTGATGCCAGCCCCGAAGGGGTGGCCGAGCATGCGCCACCCTCGGCGAGGGCACACCGAAAACGGCGGTCCAGGACCCGAAGGGAGGCGCCTGGCGAAGAAGCCCGAAGCTAGCACAGCGCTGCGCGGCTTGACAACGTGAGCGGGTGCTCTGTAGAACGGTGCCACATGGACAAGCCGCGCGATGAAATCGAGGCGCCGGAGGATGCGCCGCGGCGGGATGGGCCGCCCGAGGTGCCGCCTCTCGCGGCGATCTCCGATCAGGACCGCATCCTGCTCGTGTTCGCCTATCTCGGCCCGTTGGCGACGGTTGCGTTGCTTGGCAGCCGGGATCCTTTCGTGCGCTGGCATGTCCGTCAGGGAGGTGGGTTGACGCTGACGGGCTTGGCCGTGCTCGTCGTGCTCTATCCCTTCGACTGGTTCTTCTCGCTGATTCCTTTGCTAGGGCGCGTCTTTGTCGCGGCCGAGCTTCTTGTGGGAATGGCCTACCTTGCCCTCGTAGCCATGGCGATCGAGCGGGCGCTCGCCGGCAGCAAATTTCGGATCCCGTGGCTGGCCGACCTTGCGGACGAGGATTGAGCCGGTGGCATCACGGAGGGGAGCGGTGGAGCTGGACAGAGCGAACGGTGAGCTGAGCCGTCTCGTCGAGCAGCAGAGATCTGTTCGCGAAGGTGCGGCAGCGGTGCCGAGCGCGGAACCCCGCGCGAGGCTGAGGTGGATCTTCGGTGGTGAGGTGCACGAGCTATCGCTCGAGGACGAGCCGGGACCTCGGCTGATCCCGATGCGCCATCATGGGGCGATCCTCGCGGCCCTCATCGTGGAAGCCTGCGATCAGGCGGCAGCGACCGGGAAGACCCATCTGCACGTCTCGCGGGAGGGGTTGGAGGTTTTCGTCGACATCCCGGCGACCTGGCCACGCCCTGAGGGAAGCCCGTCGAATGCCCTGGGCGGTGACGAGCTGGCGCCCGTTGAAGAGCGGCAGGTGCTCAGAATGGGTGATCTCGGGCAGCGCTATGAACGTGCGCTCGCTTCGATCGGCCCCGGTGGCGTGAACCTGCTGCGAGACTACCCTCGTCGGCGCCGTGCTCTGGGCGCGGCGAGGGTGCGGCTCGAAGCCCAGGCGCTGCGTTGCGACGACCTCGTGCAGCGTCGCCGTCGCAGCCGCTGGACCGGTGTCGCCGGCGTCGTGCTGGGACTCGGCGCGGTGGCCTGGGGCGCCCTCTTCGGGATCAGTGCTTTGTTCGCTGCCGGTGCCGCCTTGTTCTGCCTCGCGGCGGCAGGGATCGCGGTCCTTTCCTGGCGCGATCCGCGCCTCGTGGCTCAGCGTCAGCGCTTGGAAGACAAACTGGGGCGTGCCTGCCTGAAGGCGGCTGACCTCGATGAGACCGTGCGTCGCCTGGCTGCCCGAACCTCCTATGGCGATCCGTTCGAGGCGTCGGCGGCCTTTCATGCCGAAGCCGAGCGTCGTGAGGCCTTGAGCTCGGAGCATATTGACGAGAGCGCTTGGCTTGAACGCACGCGTGCCCTCGCGCAGCGTGCGGGCCTGGATGCCGGGGTGTTGACTCTCGAGGAGCTCCGCGCGTCGCCGCGGCCTCGTGGCCGTCGCGGATGGCCCGTCGAGGTCTCCTCTTGTCGGGAAGGGTTGGCCCCTCGGGCGGTGACGATGAGGGCCGCGCGTCGCGAGCTGATCGCGGCTCTCGCGTCGACCGCACGCCTGCTTCTGCGCATCGAAGAGGAGCTTCCTCAATCCTGGCCGGTCATCCTTTGGGATCCCTGGGCAGATCGACCGGCGGATGAGCGTGCTCGGCTGCTCGTCGCCCTGGCCAACGCGCTGGCTCCTCGCGCCCTGGTCTCCATCGTCTCGAGTGGTTGAGAAGCGGGTTTCCGATTGTTGGTCCCGCGTGTGTCAGTCCTCGACGACCTTGATCAACTGGTCTTGGCGCTGTTGGCGTATGTGGTTGACGAAGATCCTCCGCCAGGGATGGTAGAGCAGAGGGGTGTACCCACCACCGATGGCCCACTCGCGGATCGGGTAGCCACGTTGGATCGCGATGCGGGCGAGACTCGCGAAAACCTGCTGCGCGTCATGCATGGCACGGGTCGTTTCGGGAAGCGGTACGGGGCGCGTGCCGGGTTTGTTCTTACGCGGCGCCTCGGCCGCGCGTCCTTGCATGGCCAAGAAGGCGACCTGCGCGGCCTTGGCGAGTTCTTCTTGCAGATCCGTTGGTGCGAGCGCGGAGAGGGCGCGCCCGTCAGGCAAGGTCTCGAGCAGAGGAATCTGCCAGTGTTCGAGCTCCTCGACGCGGTTGACGATACGCAGAGAGTACTGGCCAGCGAGCCCCGCCTCGCCCCGAGCCTTCGCGGCGGCACCGAAGGCCGTCTTCGCGCTGCTCAGATCGCCGGCTGAGAGCATGACGCGCCCCAGGCGAAGGGAGGCGTCGCGATCCCCAGAGGACGAGGCGGCGAGCAACGCACCGGCTCGTCGCGCGAGCTTCGCGTCGCCCGCATCGCCCGCGCCTCGGGCGATGCGCTCGAGGTAGGGCGCGCGGATCATGTGGCCTTTCTCGGCCGCGTCGAGGGCTTGGTCGAAGGGGACGAGCGCACCCTTCGGATCGCCCGCATCGCGGAAGAGCTTGCCGAGACGGAACCAGCTCTCGGCTTCATCCTCGGGCACGACGAGCTGCCCGGCTTCGAAGCGCTCGATGGCACGCCGCGCCGCCAGGGTCGCTTCTTCGTTTCGGTGTAGGTTGAGCAAGGCGTTGACTTGGTAGAAGTAGCTCATCAGCCCTGCCGACGGCGCTGTCGTGGCTTCGGCGAGCTCGCGGGCCGCGGCTTCGTAATAGGATGTCGGGTCGCCGCGGTTGAGATAGGCGATGCAGAAACCGATACGGTAGTTGTCCACCCCCTCGATCAGCAGGCCATCACGCATGCCGACCTCGTTGTAGGTGGCGAGAACGACCTCGCAGCGGCCCTGGTCATAGGCCGCTCGGGCCTTGGCACGCAACGCCTCAAGATCGGGACCCTCGGCGGAGCTGCTGACGAGATGGGCGGAGAGAACGAGGACCAGCCCGAGGACAAGGCGGAGCCTGGCGGAGGAAGCGAGCATGACCGTCACCTTTCGTCGTGAGAGTTCAGTGCTCAGTCTACTCAGCTACGCTTACCCAGAACAGCGCCGGAGAAATCGTGTGCTCGGGCTAACTCGGGTTCCCGCGTCGGGAGCGCCTTGCCCTGCTCGGTGAGGTAGCGTCGCTTCGGCCAAGGCGGGCCGGCGACGATGAGGCCGGAGGTTGCGCAGAATGCCCCACCCTATCGGGAGCGTCGAGGGTCGGCGAAGATGACAAGGGGCTCGCGGCGCGGGAAACTAAACTCACGTTCATATCCCGGAGACTCGCCATGTTGTTTTGCCGTCAGCTGGCTATCCGCTGCCTTGCCCCATCCGTACTGGTGTGTCTGGCGGCCGGCTTTTCCGCTCCTCCGGTGATGGGCACGCCAGACCCCCGCACTGTGGCCCACGCGTTGCAGGAGCAAGTGCGGCGCATCGAGGCGCGTTACCGCAGCCTAGGTGCGTTCCGGCTGGAGGTCGAGACCCGTTACGACTCGCGGACTTTTGGCGACGAGGAGGTCCACAAGGCCGTGCTCCACGTTGTTCCGCCCGAGCATCTGCGCTTTGACTACTCACAACCCGCCGGTGACTGGGCCGTCTTCGACGGTCAGGCTTGGTGGCTGGTGTCTGTCGATGATCGGGAGATCACGCGTCACGAGCGCCAGAAAGGCGATCTCCTGCCTCTGGTCGACCTCGTCAGCGGAAAACTCGATCTCCTGCGAGTGTTTTCGCTTCGTTTTTCACCTGATTTGCCAAGGGATGAGGGGCGCACGCGTCTCGAGCTGATTCCGCGGGTTCCGAGGGATGAAATCGAGCGTGTTGTGCTCGAATGCGATGGGGACACCGGCACGGTGCACCTGATCGAGGTCGAGGATCCGATAGGTGGGCGGACGATCTGGCGGCTCTCTGAGCCGGTCCATGAGAAGCCTCTGCCGGCTTCGAGCTTCCGGGTCATCGTGCCTGAGGGCTACCTGCTCAGCGAGAACTGAACGCGATCTCCCGCGCGAGTTGTGCCCCTTTTCCGGTCGGTGCTATTCTCGGCCCATCGTGAACATTACGGCGACCGTCCGACACATGATGGCTGTGTCTTTCCGTGGCTCGCGCGGCCTTGTGCCCGCGTTGTGCACTCTCCTGGTTTCGACCAGCGTCCTTGCCGCGACCGTCGAGGGCCAGCTCTTTGATCAGAACGGGGAA
>CAYSMT010000005.1:19272-20049 GCA_964432135.1 uncultured Acidobacteriota bacterium | reverse complement strand
TGGCCTTCGCTCAGCTTGGGGAGGCCTCATGAAGGCGCGTCATCCCCTCGAGGAGATCCCCGGTGTGGGACCGAGCATCGCGGCCGATCTTCAACGCCTCGGCTATGAACGCGTCCCGCAGCTACGGGGCGAAGATCCGGAACGGATCTACGCTGAGCTCGTACGCCTCGAGGGTCGTCCTGTGGATCGCTGTCTGCTCTATGTGTTTCGCTGTGCGGTCTACTACGCGAGCGAGACGCGGCATGATCCGGAGAAGCTGAAATGGTGGACCTGGAAGGATCGCAAGTAGCCGGTGGGCAGGGCCTCGCTTGGCTCCCTAGGACCTTCGCCTGTTGTAAATAGACGGAAGCACATATAGTTAGCTTTTCTGTGTCTCGTTAGCGAGAGGATCAGAGTAGAATCACCAGACGGTCGCCGCCGATGGCGGTCGATCTAAGCCACCCTGGAGCCCCCATCTCATGACCCCCGACGAACTCGAACAGTTTCTCGACGAACACGAGATCGGCGACCCCGCCCTCATCGAGGAGCTCGATCGCGAGCTCGATGATTTCCGCGAGGATCTGCTCGACTCCGAGCCAGAGACCCTCGCCTATCTTGTCGCCGCGGCCTCTCTGTTTCGCCAACCGGTCAAAGCCTACGACCTGTTACGCCGCGTCATCCCGATGATCGAAGAGCGTCCAGGAGGCGTAAAGAAGTTCTACGCCGACCAGGAGCAGGTTTGGCGTAGCCGCAAAGACAAGCGTCATCACGACATCGAATACTTGCGCATCGTGCTCG
>CAYSMT010000005.1:0-19262 GCA_964432135.1 uncultured Acidobacteriota bacterium | reverse complement strand
CGGCGTAAAGGATCACATGTTACGGAAGGCGCCCCGCGTCAAGGCGGAGGATGACGGCGCGCTTGCGGACGAAGGTGCTGTCGAGGCGTTATTGCAAGGCTTGCTGGGGGGGCTCGACCCGAAAGATTAAGGCTCGTTGTGAAAGGGGCGGGGATCGATGGGGTACCTGTCGGTATTGTCTATCGGAGCATTCAAGAAGAAAGCCGGTCGGCTGATCTACTTCCCGTGGGGCATCTTCGGCTCCGGCTTCGAGCTCCAGGACTGGGAACGTCGTCGCACCATCGTCTTCTTCGGCCGTGTGATCTGCGCGACGGGCCTGTTCGTGGTCGTCTTCACCGCGCTTTTCTCCGGTTGGATGGCCTGCCTCGGTGCGGCCTTCGCCTCTGTCGGCGCGTATCAGCTCGTCGTCGGTCGTTTTACGCGGAGCATGCCGCGTTCTCCTGAGCGTCTCGGTTTTCTCGAGAACCTGCGCAACCAAGCCACTGAGCACAGTTTTCTCTCTCTGTGGGTGACCGAGACGATCTGCCTGGGTATCGTAGCGGTTGCGGCTTGGAGCGTGGCGCAGAAGGGCGGCCTTCCCGCTCTGGAGCTCTTTGCCGGCCTGTTGCTGCTCCCTTTCACTCTCATCTTTGGTGTGATGATTCGCGAGAAGCTTCGCTAACGCTCCGCGGATGGTGGGCCGCTGAGCTTGCCCTACCTTTGTCAAAGCGCATCTATCCTGGCTGGCCCTGGCGCCCCGATGACCCAAGCTTTACCCCTGACCCTGGTCCTATTTCCGGTCCAGGAAGAGAGGCCCTATGGCCCGACGCGTTAGGGCGGCAGCTCCTCGCGCCGTCAAGTGGTATGAGCACACCGTCGTCCAGATCATCGGCATCACGGTGCCGGTGCTCGTTCTCGTTCTGCTCGCCACGATCCTTGCGACGCGCGCACCGCGGGTTTCACGAGCTGATCGCGCCCGGCTAGAGGTCGCGCCTTCGCCCGAGGAGCGCTTTTTCCATGATCGACCGACGGGAGAGATCGGGGCAGCTCCTGTGGCGGCGGCAGGCGCCAAAGCTCTGAATGCGCAGGGGAGGCCCGATGCTCATGAGCAGCGACTCCAGCGCATTCGCGGCTCGGAAGACTTCACGGGCACGACCCTTGATGAAGTGTACGCGCTCCAGGACAATGCCGGTCTGGACGCCGGCGAGCGCGAGGCTCGTCTCAACGGCCTCATGGGCCGTCGGGTGCTCTGGAAAGGGGTCGTCGAGCGGATTCGACCGAAGCGCGGGGGAAAGGTCGAGCTGACGATCGCCAGCGACAAGGATGTCTTTCAACGCGCCTTTCTCGAGTTTCCTCGAGACGAGCGCAGGAAGCTACGCGTGCTGCGCGAGGGGCACACGGTCGAGGCGAGCGGCGTTGTGAGCAGCATCATCGCTTGGCCCTTTCTTGAGGGTTGCACCGTGCTTCGAAGCTGGGGTCCCCCTCCCGAAGAGAATGTGGCACAGACCAGTACAGCGGAGGCCAGGGAGAGGTCCAATTAGTCCGTCAGGATGAGTAAGCCTGTTTGAGGGATGCTAGAGAACTGAGGCTGAGATCCCCCGCCCGAGGAAGTCGCTGCGAATCAAGGTGTCAAGCCCCCCCGTGGCGGCCAGGACGCGATAGGATCATCGTGCTCGTGGTGATGCCGAAGGCTAGAATCCCGCTCCGGCGCGCCGCTCCGGGCGGGGCCTTGAAGGGAACGCCCATCGATGTCTAAGAAAACCAGCCTGCGCAAAGTACTACTGCCCGTCGCGATTCTCATCGTCGCGGTCGTGGTGGCCGGCGGAGGCTTTTTGGGCAGAGGGGTTCTCGAGCAGCGCAAGCAGAAGCGGACGGCGATCACCCTCGTCGATCTCTCCCGCCTGCTGCGCGACTATTCCAAAGAGCACCATCGCTATCCGGAAATGGAAGAGGCGGACATCACCACTTTTGATGAGCTGTGTGAAGCGGCGAAGAGGAAAGGTGTACCCCTCGTCGACGCCTGGGGACGCGCGTTCCGCTTCGAATCGACGCGCAGGCACTTTCTCATTTGGTCGCTCGGCCGAAACGGCAAGGTCGATCGTTTCCTCGGAGGGGGACGGCGTAGTGGGCCTGATGTCGATCTCATCGTCTACGACGGTAAGTTCTGGCAGCTCGCCCACGGTATATGAATGCCGACGACCAAGCGGATCGGTGATCCCTTCGAAAGCTTGCTCAAAGATCAGTTTTAGTTATTCCTCCCCTCGCGCAAAAAGGCGTCTGCCCCGTGGTGCTCGCTTTGGAGGCGGACGCCTTTTATCAAACGGTGTTCCTACGATCGATCAGGCTCGCCAGTGTTGGGCGATGGGCATCCGGCGCCCCGGGCCGAAGGCGACGCTCGTGACTTTGAGGCCGATCGCTGTTTGCTTCCTTTTGTACTCGTTGCGATCGATCAGGCGGGCGATACGCCGGACCATCGCTTCATCAAAGCCGCTGCGTTCGACGATGTGCGCGACCGACTGTCGTTCCTCCACGTAGCGCTCGATAATCTCGTCGAGGAGTTCATAAGGTGGGAGCGAGTTGTCGTCGCGCTGGCCGGGCGCAAGCTCGGCGCTCGGTGGTTTAGTGATCGTGCTCTCGGGAATCGGAGAGGTGGCGAAGCCGCAGGTGAGGTGATGCTTGTTGATGTGGCGCGCCAGGCGGTAGACCTGCTGCTTGGCAACGTCAGAGAGTACCGCGAGGCCGCCGTTCATGTCCCCATAGAGCGTGCAGTAGCCCACCGCGAGCTCGCTCTTATTACCCGTCGTCAACAGCAGCGCCCCTGTACGATTGGAGAGGGTCATCAGGATCGTGCCTCGCGTGCGGGCTTGGAGGTTCTCTTCGCTCAGGTCTGGCAGGCTTTCGCCGAGACGGGAGAAGCCGAGGGTTCCTAACACCGGATCAAGGGCTGCGCGAAAGCCCGTGAAGGGTTTTGCTATGGGAATCGTTTCATAGTCCATTCCGAGACGTCGGGCGAGCTCTTCCGCGTCATGACGTGAGTGGTCAGAAGAGTACTTACCAGGCATAGCGACGCCGAGGAGCTGCTTGCCACCAAGCGCTGCGGCGGCGATGGCCGCGGTCACCGCGGAGTCGATCCCGCCGGATAGCCCGATGAGTGCCCGCTGGAAACCCGTCTTTCGCAAGTAGTCCTTGACGCCAAGCACGAGAGCATCGAAAAGAAGGGACTCTTGCGAAACCTCTGGGGCCGCGCACGGATTATCTCCAGTGGGAATCTCCAGCGTGAGCGTTTCCTGCGAGAAGGGGGTGGTGGAGGCGAGAAGCTCTCCCGTAGCTGCGTAGACGAAGGCATGTCCGTCGAAAATCAGGTCGTCGTTGCCCCCGTACTGATTGACCGAGGCCATGGCGATGCCGTGCCGGGAAGCGTGCTGCGCGACGATGCTGAAGTGACTGCGGGCCTTGCCAAGAACGAAAGGGCTTGCGGAGGGAGAGACAACGAGCTGTGCACCTGCGGCGACGAGTTCACCAACCGGGTCGACCGCCGCGTCGTAACGGGACTGAAAGCCTGCGTCGATCCCGCGCCAAAGGTCCTCGCACACGGCGAGCCCGACTCGGATTCCCGCGACCTCAAATAGGGCGGGCTTGTCTCCCGGCGTGAAGTAGCGATCCTCGTCGAAGACGTCGTAAGTTGGTAGAAGACGCTTGTGGTAGTGCGTGATGCGCCTTCCATCGCGATAGACCGACAGAGCATTCGCCACTCGGACACCGCCGGAGGGCGTTTCAAGGCGCTGGGGATGACCGATGATGACGTTGATTGACGCGCTATGTCTTTCGCCGATGCGGCGCACGGCCTCCTCGCAGGCGACGACGAAACCCTCATGCAAAAGCAGGTCCTTCGGCGGGTAGGCGCAGATGCACAGCTCAGGAAAGACGGCCAAGTCGACACCACGCGCACGCGCCAGATCGAGGTGCTGCGCGATCTGCTCCGTGTTGGCATCGATCGCGCCAACAGTGGGGTTGATCGGGATCAGGGCCAGTCTCATACCCGCATCATAGCTGCTTGGGGACCACGCAAAAATAGCATCCTTCTTCGCGGCTCATCGTTGCTTCGGACTTCACCGTATCTGTACGCCCTTGCCACGAAGCTTCCCGAGTCATCCGTCAACGTCTGGGACCGGAGTGCTTGAGGAAGTGCGCCAGCTCCGCCAGCCCGACGGAAAGGTGTTGGTGATGCACGAGGACACCCTCGGGAGCGGTGAAGCGTGCCGGCGCGAAGTTCCAAATGGCCTTAATACCTGCTTTTGCGAGACGTTGTGCGAGCGATTGCGCGGCTTCGGCCGGGACGGTGAGGATCGCCGTGCGGACGCCGGTGCGGGCGATGGTCCTTTCGAGCCGCTCCATAGGTTCAACGACGATATCGCACACTGTCGAACCGACCTTTTCCGGGCTCACATCGAAGATGGCCACGACCCGCAGTCCGTAGTGGTCGAAGCCACGGTAGCAGGCGATAGCACCTCCGAGCTTGCCCGCACCGATGAGGACCGCGATCAGCTCGCGTTCGAAGCCGAGGAGATTGTGAATCGCATTGATGACCTCTGGTGTCTGATAGCCGACACGAGGCGTGCCCTTGACGTCGATCATGGCCAGGTCCTTGCGTACCTGGGATTCGTCGATGTCGGTAAACTCGGCGATCTCCACGCTGGAGATCGTTCGCGGGCATTCAATCGTATGCCGCGCTTGAATATAGTGGCAGTAGCGGACGAGTCGCTGAATCAAAGACGGTTTGAGCACTTCTTCCCGGGCCATGGAACCTCTCTTCCCCTCGTACCATAGCAAATCGCGCGTCAATTCCACGCCCGGCCGAAGATGAAGCGGTTTACCACAGTGTTTGCTGGCGAGTAGAATCCGCATTCACCTACGAGAAGGGAGACGAGGCATGAACGCTCTCATTCGTCCCGAGGATCTCGAGACCTGGGCCGAGTATCTGATCGAACACTCGATGGGAGGGGTTGATCCGGGCGAGGTCGTCATGATCAAAGGCGAGCGGATCGCCTGGCCGTTGCTGTCCCTGCTCCAGGATCGCGTCATCGCCGGCGGTGGCATTCCCGACATCAATCTGACGGCGCCTGACAATGATCGCGGCAAGGTTTGGGGTGCGGCGATGGCCCGCCATGGCTCGCTCGAGCAAATAGCGCAGGTCCCGGCTTGGCAGCAGGCGCGCTACGATGCGATGGACAAGTACATCGAGGTGCTCGGCGCCGAAAGCCCTGAGCTCTTTACAGATCTGCCGGACGAACTTGCCGCTGCGATCATGCGTGCCGACGAGCCCTACCGTGAGACCCGCGTGCTGAAGAAGTGGGTCATCACCCTCTATCCGACCGAAGCCTTCGCGAGACTCGAGGAGATGAGCCTCGAGGAGTACACCCGGGTCATCGTCGCCGCCTCGACCGTCGATCCACGTCAGCTCGAAGCGATCGAGGAGCCGATCGCCGAGCTGATGCGTCGCAGCGAACGCGTCCGGATTCTGACGGCTTGCCCCGAGACGGGGCGAGAGCTTGAGCTGGCGATGAGCATCGGCGGGCAGAGGATCGTTAAGTGTACCGGCAAGCGGAACTTCCCCGATGGTGAGGTCTTCACCAGCCCGGATGCGCGGAGCGTCGAAGGTGAGATTTTTGTTGACATGCCCGTCTTCTACGGTGGGACAACGATCCGCGGAGTCTATCTGCGTTTCGAGGGCGGCATCATCAAGGAGTACAAGGCTCTCGAAGGTGGCGAAGCTTTGGCGAAAATCATTGAGACGGACGAAGGTTCTCACCGCCTTGGGGAGGTCGCATTCGGGATGAATGGTGGGATCGAGAAGGTCCTGCGTCACCCGCTCTTCGTCGAGAAGGTCGGGGGCACGCTGCACATCGCCATCGGCGGCAGCTATCCCGAGACCTACGTCACCCATCCGGCCTCCGAGGAAGGCAAGGCCGAGGCTGAGGAGCTCTTCCGCCAAGGGACGCTCAACCGCAGCGCACAGCACGTCGATATCGTCACGGACTTTCGCGAGGGCGGCGCTGGCCGTGCCGTCTATCTTGATGAGACGCGCTTGGCGGTCCGCGAGAGAATGTGGATCATCCCATGACGAAGCTCAGTGGACACGATCGAGAGCTCGATCCGACCGCATGATCCGCCAAGATGGAAACTTCAGGAGATGCATTGATGGAAAGCCACGGCTCGCCCAAGACAAGCAAACTGCTTCCGAGCAACGCCTACACCAAGCTGGCCCCCGGTGAGGTCTACGAGCCTGTTGTTCCGGCGGGCGACACGCGAGCGGAGATCACCACGTGGTCGGTTGTTACCGGCGTGGCGATGGTCGTCTTGTTCTCGGCGGCTTGCATCTACATGGCGCTGCGCGCGGGTAACGCCATCGAGGCTTCGATTCCGATCGCGATCCTGGCGATCTTCTTCGGCGGGCTGAAGAAGGTCAAGAGCACGATCCTCGAAAATGTCATCGTCCAGTCCATTGGCCAGGCGGCGGGAGTCGTCGCGGCGGGTGCCGCCTTCCTCGTGCCGGCTTTCTACCTCAACCAAGTGGCCATCAGTTGGTGGCAGATCTTCCTCGCCTGCTTCATCGGCGGCACCCTCGGTACGGTGCTGATCATCCCTTTGCGTAAGTATTTTGTGAAGGATCTGCATGGGGATCTGCCTTTCCCGGAGGCGACAGCGATCAACGAGATTCTCGTCTCTGGAGAATCAACTTCGCGCAGCGCTGGCGTCGTGTTGCTGCTGGCCTTCGGCATGGGTGCGGTCTACGACTTTCTCGTCGAGGCCTTCCATTTTTGGAACCCGACGATGACGAGCCGCACCCTCTTCGGTGCGTTCGGTGAGAAGATGTCGGCGATCCGCCTTGACATCGAAGTCAACGGGCTGGCCGCACTCTTCGGGCTCGGCTACATCATCGGCCTGCGCTATGCCGCGATCATCGCCAGCGGTTCGGTGCTCGCCTATCTCGTTCTTGTGCCGATGATCTATCACTTTGGTTCAGGGATGGAGAGCTTCGTCTACGCGGGAGCGACTCATCACATCGCGTCGATGGACTCGAATCAAATCTTCGGTGCCTTCGTCAAGCCGATCGGTATCGGTGCGATCGCGGTCTCCGGCATCATCGGCATCATTCGCATGGGCAAGATCATCCTCGGGTCGATCTCGCTCGGATTCAAAGGGTTGGCCGGGCAGCACGCCAGCAGCGACGAGCCGCGCACACAGCTCGATATCTCGCCCCGCAACGTCTTGTTTATCCAAATTGGCTCCGCGCTCTTGATGGCCGTCGTCTTCTTTTTCATGGCCCTGAATACTATCGACGGCTCGACCGGGGCGAACTACAGTGCCGGGCAGGCGGCATTGTTCGCGCTTGTTGGTGCGGCTGTTGGTTTTGTGCTGTCCTTCCTCTTCACTCCGGTGGCGGCTCAAGCGATCGCGATCGTTGGTGTGAACCCTGTCTCAGGTATGACACTGATTACCGTCGTGCTAACGATCCTCTCGCTGGTCGTCATCGGTCTCAAGGGGACGGGGGGGATGTTTATTGCGCTCATCGTGGGAACGGCCGTGTGTACCGCACTGTCGACCTCCGGTGCGTTGATCACTGACTTCAAGATTGGCTACTGGCTCGGGTCCACGCCGCGCAATCAGGAGATCTGGAAGTTCCTTGGCATCGCCGTGGCCTCTCTGGTCGTTGCCTTTGTCGTCCCGATCATGGACAGCGGCTATCACTTCCTGATCAGTGACGGCGCAGGTCACATGATCTCGAATACCAAGATTCTCCCGGCGCCCCAGGCGAACATGATCGCTGCCGTCAGTCAGGGCCTGCTCTCGGATCCCGCGAACCAGCCCTGGCTGCTCTATGGTCTTGGTGGCATTGTTGCTATCGTGCTCTACATGGCCGGGGTGCCGATGCTCGCCTTCGCCCTGGGGATGTACCTGCCGATCTCGATCAATATTCCTGTGCTCATTGGTGCTTTTTTCGCCTGGATCATCGCGCAAACCGGAAAGACAGACGAGATCAAACGGGCCCGGGGAGAGCAGGGCACCTTGATCGCCTCGGGTCTGATGGCGGGAGCCGCAATCTTCGGCATCGTGACCGCAATCCTCCGCCAGCCAGCCCTCGCAGCGCCGATCCGTTTCATCAGCCAGGGTGAGGTCTTCCAGTTGCTGACGGACGAGGTGACGGGAAAGGACTATCTGGTGAGCCAGACGCTACCTTGGTATGAGGGCCTTGTCGGGCAGAGCATCAGCGCCGTGATGTACCTGCTTCTCGCGGTGGCCTGCTTCGCCCTGGCCAAGCTGGGCGCCGATTGGTTCCTTGAGGAGGAGAAGCAGGCGCGGGAGAGCTAATCCCGGGCCCGCTGAACCGCGCATGCGCATTAATGACGCGATCAGCATTCCTGAAGCGGAGCTTCGTTTTGTCTTTGCGCGCGGCGGCGGCCCCGGCGGCCAAAAGGTGAACAAGGTTGAGACCCGGGTTACGTTGCTGTTTGATCTCAAGGGCTCTCCCAGCCTGAGCCCCGATCAGAAGGATCGCCTCCGGGAAAAGCTGCCGGGCCGGATCAATCGTGAGGGAGTGTTGCGGGTTGTCTCTCAGCGCCATCGAACGCAGTTTGCCAATGAGCGCGCGGCGCGCGAGCGCTTTGTCGAGCTACTGCGAGAGGCCCTTGAGGAGGATGCCCCGCGCGTCGCGACCCGCGTGCCTCGCGCAGCTCGCCGCCGTCGCCTCGAGGACAAACGACATCATGCGCGGGTGAAGCGCAACCGTCGGCCTCCCTCCGACGACGACTGAACCGACGCTCTGAGACGGGGTTTGTGCTGCGGAACAGGTTCCGAGGCGCCTTGTTCGTCAATGGCCAAAACAGTGCGAAAGTTTTCGTGTTGGGACGCTCGTCCTTTGAAGATATCGCCGCAGACAGTGCGGCGTTGGATCCGCGCCATGATGGCGAAGTGAGGGGGCGTGCCTTGACAAGCTTTCAACCCCACCGTATCAAGAGATGCAAGAGCGGGCGGAGTCGTTCACAAGATCAAGGTACTCCGGGGGACAATTTGCTGGAGGTTTCGATGCAGCGCGTCTGGGTCGTTGTGGTGGTTTGTGCTCTCTTGGTTCCGTTTTCCCTGGCGGGTTCGACCTATGTTGATGCGGCCCAAAGCATCGCTGTCGATCCCGCACGCGGAGTCGACGACCTCGTCGACTACCCGTCACTCGTGCTCATCGGCCCTTGGGATGATCGTAACTACGAGTTGACTTTGGCGGATCTCGCGCTGCTCCCGGCGGACGAACGCGAGAATAGTGTGCCTTTGCCGGCATTTTTCCGCGTCGAGTTGCGCAAGGCCTTCGCGGACCTCGATATGAACGAGGGTTCGCGCTACCCCCTCAGCGCGTTGAACGTCTTTCTCCAGAACTTCGGTGGCTATCTGATCAACGGAAAGTACTACCGTGGTGCAACCAATGATGCGTCGCGCTACTACGTGCTGCTCGATCAAGGCGAGCCAAGCCCTGAAAAGAGCGCCGGGGCCAAGGCCGAGACCGATTTCGTCTCCGGTGATGTTCGCGTGACATCGCCCGTTGGCGCGGCGGAATCGGCGATTGCGATCAACCCTACCAACACCAGCCAAGTGATTGCGGGTTCGAACGGTCCGCGCGGTAGCCAGCGCATGCACTACTCGACAGATGGTGGTGCGAGCTGGCATCAGACCGAGCTCCCTCTTGGCGGAGCTTGCTGCGATCCGACGGTTGAGTGGTCCTCCGACGGCCGTTTCGCGTACACGGCGACGCTCGGTTGCGCGCTCTTTTTATGTGACGTTTGGTTCTACCGTTCAGACGACGGCGGGGTCACCTGGAACAGTCTCGAGGATGTCACGCCCGGCGATCCGCGCCGTGAGGTCGCTAGTTCAGCGGATAGGGAGTTCTTGCACGTCGATCGCTATCCGAGCTCTCCCTTCAAGGATCGGATCTACCTCGTATACCATAGAAGGAACATACTGCAGATCGCACGTTCTTCCGACTTCGGCAACACTTGGGCGACACTTGCTTTTTCGGGCACTTCGGACGAGCGCGGTATCGCGGGTGATGTTGCGACAGACAAGAACGGTGTCGTCTACTATGCCTGGCCTGCGTTCAGAAGTCGGACGATCCGGCTGCGCAAGTCCACCAATGGCGGGGTTTCCTTTGGTCCGACCAAGGTCGTTGCCAACACCAATGCCTCCTTCTCTTATCCCATCCCGGCGATGGAGACCCGCAAGGTGGCCGTCTACGTAGCGGCGGATGTCGATCTCAGCAATGGGCCCTTCGCCAACTCACTGTACCTTGCATGGATCGATGCCACGGGACCGACCAGCGGTACGGCATCGACCAACCATTCGCACATTCAGGTCGGTTACTCGCGTGATGGTGGCGAGACCTGGGCCTTTTCGACCCCACACGAGACGAACGATGCCAACAACGTGGATCGCTGGCAGACCTTCCTGCGCGTTGGGAACGACGGCACGGTGCACGTCATCTTCAACGACACGCGTCGCTCAGCCGATCGCAGTGGTGCCGACGTCTTCTATTCCTACTCGACCGATGGAGCCGTAACTTGGTCAACACCGCGACGCGTGACCTCCGAGATGTCGCCGAACATCAACGGCGGTTTTGAGTATGGCGATTACTCGGGAATGGACATCGTGATGAACGATCTCATCGCGATTTTCACCGACAATCGCAACGAGTCGGGCGGAGTGGGGGATTCGGTTGACGTCTATGCCGCCGGGATTGAGCCTGGGGGTGCGAGTGGGGCCAACCCGGGACGAATTCCAGGCGATCGGAACGTCTCCGGCACGCCGTTGCTCGTGAGCAAGAGCGGCTCGGATATCAAGCTCGACTGGTCGCCAGTATGTGGCGCGGGAAATGACTACGCCGTCTACGAGGGGCTGATCACCGACCCCGAGAATAAGACTTCGCGCACATGCTCGACCGGCGGGGCGACCACAACGACCCTCACGCCATCGGGAGGTCAGCGCTTCTATCTCGTTGTTGCGACGGGAGGAGGTAAGGAGGGTTCGTACGGGCTGAGCAGCGCGAATGTGGAGCGCTCGCCTGCATCGACACCTTGCCTGCCCCAAGCGATCGGACCCTGCCCCTGAGCTTCGACCTCTCCCGGAAGAACGTTCCGAGATGCGGATACGGAAGATCGTTCTTCCGGGGAGGTGTTGGTGGGGGCCGTAGGTTGCGCGGCTCGCAAGTCAAGCTGGTGGAAGGTGACAGACGGCCTCGATGTTGTTGCCATCGGGGTCGAAGACGAAGGCGCCGTAGTAGTTGGGGTGATAGTGTGCTCGTAGCCCCGGTGCGCCGTTGTCCTTTCCTCCCGCGGCCAGTGCCGCTGCATGGAACGCGTCGACGAGGGCGCGCTCGCTGCAGTTGAAGGCGAGGTGGAGGCCTGTGTGCGATGGCTCGCGAGTGGAGATCCAGAACGGTAGTTTTCCATCCTTGCCAAAGCCGACGCCTTCGGAAAATTCCATTTTCACCTCGTAACCCAGCGTCGCGAGAACGGGTATGTAGAAAGCCCGGCTGGCTTTGAGATCCTTCACATTGACGATGACGTGATCGATCATGGCTGTTCTCCTTGGTTGAGAGCACGCGGCCATCAATTATGGCCTGTTTTCACTCCCCATTCCCTCCGTGGAATTCCCCATGATATTCCCGCAGCTCCGATGCCGAGACGGGTTGTGACGCTCCGGCGGGGGCTGCATCCCTGTATCTGCCTCCGAGGATGAGCCGGGCCGGTCGGATGGGGCCGCGGCTCGCCCAAGGCGGAGCAGGCATGCCGGTACGCGGTAGACTCAAGTGCCAGAAAAAGGGCAAGATAGCCTGCTCGAGCTCCCCGCTCGAGCGTCGCGTATCTTTCGGATGCCGGCGGGGTGGGAAGCTTTCGAACGAGAACTCGACGGGCCAGCCCGGCAGGGCGAGGCCGGAGGAGGTGCAGGTGATGCGAGCAGTCAAGATGGCGGCGCTTCTAGCGCTCCTGCTGATGGCCGGTGGCGCGGCGCTGGCCGACGAGCATCTCTCCCTATCTCGGGCGATGTGCACGGCGTTGGCGAACAGCTCCGCGGTTCAGGCGGCCGAGGCGTCATTCCACGCCGCGGAGGAACGCGCTCGACAGGCGAAGGCGCATCGGCTGCCGAGCGTTGATTTTTCCGAGGTCTACAACCGCACTGACAACCCCGCGGAGACCTTCGCGCTAAGTCTCAATCAAGAGCGTTTCGACATGAACGCTTTCTTCGCATCCGATCCGAATAACCCCGATGCGCTGACGACATGGATCTCACGTCTTGAGGTCGTTCAACCGATCTACACCGGTGGGAAGCTTTCAGCCCGGATCTCACAAGCGGGGCTGATGAGCTCTGTGGAGGCCCTCAGCTCGACCCACACCGCGGAGCAGGTCGTTTACGACACGGTGACAGCCTATATCCAGGTGGCGAAGGCGAGAGAGTACCTGGGATTGCTGCGGCAAGCTCGGGACACGACGGCGGAGCATCTCAGCCTCGCGGAAAAATACGCTGCCGAGGGATTTATCGTGAAGGCGGAGCTGCTCAAAGCGAAAGTCTATCTTTCGCGTGTGGATGAGTTCGTCGAGCAGGCGCGGAGCGGAGCGGAACTCGCACAAGCTGCGCTGAACTTTCACATGGGCGTGGGTCAAGGTCTACGACACGAACTCGACCCCATCGCGCCGCCCCCGCCGCTCGGCGGCAAGCTTGATGAATGGCTCGACAGGAGCCTGAGCCAACGGCGGGACCTCGAGGCCGCGCGCCGGAAGCTCGATGCCGGCCGACTCGAGCTCAAGGCGGCCCGTGCAGGATATTTTCCTGAACTCGCCTTGATTGGCCGCTACGAATTCTACGATGACGGTCCCTTCGGAACGAACGGTAACTCGAGCAGCATCATGGGCGTTGCTCGCATCAATCTCTTCCGTGGGGGTGCTGACAAGGCGGCTCAAGCAGCAGCGGCGCACCAGACCCGTTCCTTTGAGTTCAACGTGCATCGTTTTGAGGAAGGGGTACAGCTCGAGGTCCGTCAGGCTTGGCAAGAACTCCTTTCCGCTCGTGCTCGTCATGAGACGGCGCGCAACGCCGTCGAGGCGGCCGCCGAGTCGTTGCGTGTGCGAGAGGAGCGCTTCCGCGAGGGTTTGGACAAGATGATCGATCTCCTTGACGCGGAAACACAGCTTCGTGAGGCGCGGGTCCGCGAGCTCGTCGCCCGATATGACATCAACCTGGCGACTTATCATCTGATGCATGCTTCCGGCCAGTCGCTGATCGAGGCCGAGAAGCTCCCGGAGGAGTGTCGATGAACAAGACGATCCGTGTTGCTCTCCCTGCCCTCGTCCTGGCGATTTCCTTCCTGTTCGGCTGCCAGAGCACTGAGTCCGAGCGGAGCGAGGCGACCTTCGAGCCGATTCAGGGGCATCTCGTCTCCGTGGAGCGCATCCGCGAAGGCAAGGCGATCGAGGTTTACGGCATCGTACAACCGACACGACAGTCCTTCGTCTCCGGACGTGTCGTCGGCGCCGTCGTTGCAGTCCTCGTCGAAGCGGGCGACGTTGTCTCCAAGGGGCAGGAGCTGCTCAAAATACAGCCTGAGCTGATCGAGGGGCAGGTTGCCCAGGCCAAGGGCGCGCTCGCCCAGGCCCAGGCAGCGTATTCCCTGGCCGAGAAGAACTACCAGCGTTTCCGGAATCTTCACAAAAAACAGGCTGCGTCCGACCTCGAGCTCGACATGGCCCGCATGCAGTTCGAGCAGGCCTCGGGGGCCGTTGAGCAGGCCCGTGGTGCCGTCAGCTCTGCCTCCTCTGTGGCAGAAGACGCCGTCGTTCGGGCGCCCTTTGCTGCGCGGATCGTGGATAAGCTCGTTGAGGTCGGTGACCTGGCCGCACCGGGCCGACCCCTCGTACGTCTCGAGTCGCTTTCAGGTCGCAAGATCTGGTTGACCGTGCGTGAGCGCGACATTCGACTTCTGACAAAGGGGCAGACCTTACGCGTTCGTTTCGACAGTCGGTCGGATCTCGGCGTCGTACCCGGTGTCGTAGGCGAGATCATTCCTGCGGCGGATCCTGCGACGCACACCTTCTCGGTGAAAGTTTCGCTTGGTGGGATTGATCTCGCTTCGGGCAGCTCGGGTCGTGCCGAGATTCCCGGAGAGCTTGTCGAGCGTCTTGTGATTCCCATCGCTGCGCTACATCGCCGAGGGGGGCTCGAGTTGGTCGTCATTCGCGACGAGGCCGGAAAGGCGCGCACGCGTGCCGTGACGACGGGTCGCCTCCTCAATGGCGAGCGGGTCGAGGTGCTCTCCGGTCTTGACGAGGGCTTGCAGGTTGTGGTGGACGCGCCCGGTCCCGTGGCGGACGGCACGCCGGTGGAGGTCCTGCCATGAGCGATCGGGAGGGGCTATCCAAGGAGCAGGGGACGGCTCGTGAGCCGGCTGAGCCCGACCGCCGAGCCGAGATGGAACGGGCTCGACGGGCGGCGCTGCATCAGAAGATGACACGCCGGCCGCTGGGTATCTCCGGAAAGGTCGCCAAGGCATTCCTCGAGTCGAAGCTCACGCCGTTGGTCGTTGTGTTCTCCTTGCTGCTTGGCGCCTTCGCGGTGCTCGTCACACCGCGCGAGGAGGAGCCGCAGATCAACGTGCCAATGATCGATGTCATGGTCGCTTTTCCCGGTGCGAGCGCCGAGGAGGTCGAGCAGCGCGTCATCACTCCACTCGAGAAGCTGCTCTATGAGATAGAAAACGTTGATTACATCTACTCGACCTCACAGCCCTCCGGCGGAATGATCGTTGTACGCTTCCTTGTGGGCACCGACCCCGATCAGGCGGTCGTACGGGTGCACGCCAAAATCCAGTCCGCTAGAGATGAAATGCCTGACGGCTCGATGGCACCCCTCGTTAAGCCGCGCACCATCGATGACGTGCCCGCAGCTGCCTACACCTTGTGGAGCGAGACGGCCACACCGATGCAGTTGCGTCGGGTAGCTGACGAGCTCAAGGTCGAGTTGACGCGTCATCCCCGGGTGGCGCAGGTTTGGGTGCTTGGCGGGCAGCGACGGGTTGTTCGCGTAGACTTCGATCGCGAGCGCCTGTCGTCCTATAACATCTCCATCCTTCAGGCCTATCAAGCTCTGCGTGCGTTCAACTGGCGCCTTCCGGCCGGGAACGCGAATGCCCTTGACCAAGAGATACAGGTCGATGTCGGCGCCTTCCTACGTGATCCAGAGGAGATCGGCGAGGTCGTTGTCGGCGTCTACGGAGGCAGGCCGGTCTATCTCGCGGATGTCGCGAAAATCGAGAATGGGCCCGAGGATGCCTCGACTTATGTTTGGATGGGTTCGGGCCCGGCGGCGGGAGAGAAAGGCATCGAGCGTGCCGGTATCGATGCGCCAGCGGTGACTCTTGCTGTCGCGAAGAAGGCGGGGACGAACGCTGTTGTTCTAGTAGAAGAGCTCGACGAGCTCGTCGATCGTCTCAAGGGCCGACTGATTCCATCGGATATCCAAGTCACAAAGACCCGGGATTACGGCTTCACCGCTAACGAGAAGTCTACCGAGCTGATCGAACACATGCTTATCGCCACGTTGGCCGTCGTGATCTTCATGGCCTTCGCTCTTGGTCGCCGGGAAGGTATCGTCGTACTCGTGGCAGTCCCCGTGACCTTGGCGCTGACCCTCGCTGCATCCTACTTCTTCGGCTACACCCTTAACCGCGTAACCCTCTTCGCGCTGATCTTTGCCATCGGTATCCTCGTCGATGATGCCATTGTCGTCGTAGAGAACGTCCATCGGCACTACGAACTGCGATGGGCGCATCCACGCCTCGCTACGGTCTACGCCGTGGACGAGGTCGGCAATCCGACGATCCTGGCGACCTTCACTGTCATAGCCGCGCTGATGCCTCTGGCCTTCGTCTCCGGGTTGATGGGCCCCTACATGCGGCCGATCCCGATCAACGCTTCTGCCGCGATGCTCTTTTCGCTCTTCGTCGCCTTCGTGATTTCGCCTTGGCTGACCCTCAAGCTATTCCGCCGCAAGGCCGAGGCCGAACTCGAAAAGCTTGATGAAACGCCGCTGCAGGAGGCCGATGAGGAGACCCGGTTGCACCGCATCTATGCCAAGGTCATGAGCCCACTGCTGGCGTCGCGGATGATGCGTTGGGTTTTCCTTGTCGCGGTCGTTGTATTGCTGGGTATTTCGATGCTCACCGTGCCGGCGCACTTCGTCACCGTGAAGATGCTGCCCTACGATAACAAGTCGGAGCTGCAGATCATCATTGATTCGCCTGAGGGTTACACCCTTGAGGAGACTAACGCCGCAGCGCGCGAGATTGCCTCGGTATTCCAGGAGATGCCTGAAGTTACCGACTATCAGGTCTATGTCGGCACCTCCGCGCCCTTTAATTTCAACGGGCTCGTGCGGCACTACTTCTTGCGCACGGGCGCCAACGTTGCCGATATCCAAGTCAATCTCGTGGACAAGCACTCGCGGGATACAAAATCTCATCCACTGGCCAAGCAAATCCGCGAGATCGTGCGGCCGATAGGAGAGCGTCACGGAGTCAACGTCAAGGTTACCGAAGTGCCTCCGGGGCCTCCCGTACTCTCGACTCTCGTGGCCGAGGTCTACGGGCCGACTCTCGAAGGTCGACTGGAGATCGCCCGTCAGGTCCGGGATGTTTTTGAGACGACCGATGGTGTGGCCGATGTCGACTGGTACGTCGAGAACCCCGCACCACGCTGGGAGATGCATGTAGATCGAGAAAAGGCCATTCGCTCCGGCATCAACCCCGAGCAAATCGTGCGGACACTACGCGTCGCGCTCGCCGGGGCGGAGGCAGGGCTTTCGCATTCGGAAACCGCCCGCGAGGCCGTGCCGATCCTGCTGCGTTTGGGTCGTGCGCAGCGTTCGCATATCGATGAACTGCTTCAGCTCACCGTCCATTCTGCCAACGGAAGGATGGTGCCCTTGGGTGAGATCGTCAGTACGCACGAGATGGTGCGCGAGCGCTTCCGCTACCACAAGAACTTGCAGCCGGTGACCTACGTCGTTGGTGAGGTGGCGGGCAGTGCGGAATCTCCCGTCTACGCGATCTTGAACATGGAGGACCGCATCGCGGAAATCACGACTCCCTTGGGGGAGAAGCTGCCGATCATCTCGACACACCTTCCGGACGATCGCACTCGCTACATGATGAAGTGGGACGGTGAGTGGCAGATCACTTATGAGGTTTTTCGTGACATGGGCATTGCTTTCGCCGTCGTGATGGTCTTCATCTATGTCCTCGTCGTCGGCTGGTTCCGCTCGTTTATCACGCCGTTGATCATCATGGCGCCGATCCCTCTGACGCTGATCGGGATTCTCCCTGCCCACGGATTGCTCAGTGTATTCTTTACGGCGACTTCGATGATCGGATTTATCGCGCTCGCGGGTGTCATCGTGCGCAACTCGATTTTGCTTGTCGATTTTGTCGACCTCGAGCTACGAGCCGGTGAGGAGCTCGAACACGCGGTCCTGCGGGCTGGGGCTGTGCGTTTCCGCCCGATCGTGCTCACGGCTGCCGCACTCGTCGTTGGCGGTCTCGTAATCTACCTCGATCCCATCTTCCAAGGTCTTGCGGTTTCTCTCATCGCTGGTGTCGTAGTCTCGACGGTGCTCACTCTCGTGGTGATTCCGCTGCTTTACTACATGTACCTCAAGGCTGCGAACCCGAAGAAGGTGCTTGATTTGGAGGCGGATTGAAGCAAGCTGTGGGTGATTTAGCTAGCGTGTCCGGGACTTTGTTGGTCATCTGACCGCTGAGTGTGCTTCCCAAAGGGGGCCTTTGGACTTGCGGGCGGTACGCCAGGCGGGTGAGAGCTTGACACGGGCGAACGAACGTCGTACCCGATGGTACACACCCCCCATGCTGTCTGGGAGCCACCGCGCCCACTTCGGACGCGATGCTAGGAGAGGGACGATGCCTTCGTTCGCCAAGACCAGCATCCGCTGCTGGAAGAGTTTGCTTGTTCTGAATGTTCTGTTTTCTTTCTGGGGAGTCCAAGCCGCTGATATCACTCAACCAGCCGCTGTCGAGGGGCTCAAGGCCGTACGCAGCACGACGGTTCCCAATGATCTCGAGCTGAGCTGGACTGCGGTGACGAAAGACAAGTCCGGCAATGCGGAGACCATTTCTCTCTACAAGGTCTACCGCGGCACTACGCCGGACTTCGTTCCGGACAAGACCAACGGCAGCAACAAGATCGGGACTTCGACGACGACCAGTTACACGGATGTCGGCGTGCTTGCCTCCGGCGAGAAGTACTTCTACCTTGTCAGCGCGGAGGACACGGCGGGTAACGAAGGTCTGACCCGGGCGTCCCGTGTGACGACACCGCCCGTCCTTTCCGGATCATGGACGGATACGACCATCGAACTCAATTGGACCGACGCCCAGCCGGTGAACAAAGTCTCGGCTTACCGGGTCTACTACGGGAAGGCGTCTGGGGCTTACGAGTTCATGGAAGATGTTGGGCTTGCCAAGAGCCACACCCTCAGCGGGCTTGAGCTGTGGATCAACTGGTACATCGCGGTTGTTGCCGTGGATCTTGATGGAAACGAGTCTGCATTTTCTAACGAGCACATCGATGCCGTGGCTGGTCGGGTGCGTGTTAGGGCTCACAACGATGATCTGCTTTGCTGGGGCTCGGCGAAGTGCCCACCGGGGCCAGGGCAGGTGCAGCGCGGCAACGGTTGGCAGTTGATGGTGCCCACCGGCTTCCCCGAAGGTGACTGGAAGCGCGTCCTCGTCAAGTTCACCCTCGACTCGCGGTTGTGCAATCCGCCTGCCGGCAGCAATACCTCGAAGTGTGGTTCAGGGAATCCCTGCCTCAACCCCCCCTGCAATGGCGGATATAACACCTGCGGTGATCCTTGGGATCGCGGCGCACATCTCTTCCTCGTGCTCAATGAGGACTGCATCAACAACAGCTCGAGTTGCAAAAACAACAACAATCTCGAATTGATGAACGCCGTCACACCCTTCGGCACGGATGCCCCGAAACCCGATGGCACCGGTAAAGTGCCTCCTCGAGTGCTGACCCTCGACATCACGCCCTACGCGCCACTTCTGGTGGGGACGAAGTATGTTGGTGCCGAGATCGGCATGTACGCTCAGGGCGGTTGGCACGTCACGACCGAGTTCGAGTTCAGCAAACGTGACGATGAGGCCTCGTCCAAGCCGCCCGCCGATGGCATTC
>CAYSMT010000004.1:0-20594 GCA_964432135.1 uncultured Acidobacteriota bacterium | reverse complement strand
CCCTCAAAGGTCGTCGTGCCGTCATCGAGCGCAAAGCGATAGAGCACCCCGTCCTGGGCGCTGAGGAAGGCCGTCAGGTCTTTGCCGGGCCCGGAGTCGAGATCGCCTACCATCGGTCGCGACTGCACCGCCCCACCGAGCTGCGGAGGCTCCCAGTTGCCACGGGTCCCGTCACTCGCTCTCATACGGTTAAGGAGCTGGTCGTTGCCGATGCCGATGACCTGCTGGAGCGGAATGGCTCCCGCGGGCGCCAGCGCTGAGCCGCCGGTCGCAACACCCCAGTGAATCTTGCTCGCATCGCGCGGGTGCCCCGCCGTCACCGTTGCACCGGAGTAGTTCAACGACAGATCGAAGGCAAAGGTCGCGTAGTGGTACACGAAGCCGTTGCTGACGCTGGTATCCGTGCAGGTCGCAACGCCCGCCGCCGTCTTGCAGACGACCTCGCTCGCACCGATCGTGTCGCCGACCTGGTAGGCAACACCATCGACGGGAGCATCGCCAACAAGATCGTCCTGGCGACGCAGGACGAGCACACCGTCAAAATCCGCATCCGTCGGGTTGACCCACTCGAGGACGACGGTCATGTCCCTCGCGGCGGCCGTGAGCTTGGCCACGTCAGCGGGAGGCGTCATCTCGTCACGCGCACCAGGGACCGGAGGACCCGTGATCTCGCGCACTAAATCGATCAAATTCGGCCCCGCGAAGGAGGGCCCCGACATGGCGAGGAGCGGAGATACCGCCAAGAGGATGGTTACGGAACAAACGAGTACGCTAAATATGCTGAGTCGCTGGCCAGACACGACTCCCCCTTTCTTGTGCGAGAGATGTCTCATTCCCTGCGAAGTCGCCACGGATCTCGCATTGACCAGAAAGGTCCGACGACACGGGTGCGAGCGCCACAACAAATCGGTCCTTTTTCCTTCGGAGAATCCGTCCTTTTCGCAATCTGAGAAATTATGCCTCTCTAAGCCTTCTCATTCTGAGAGTTCCAGGCGGCACGAAAGTCACTTTGAGATTGAATATGAACAAATTCGAATGTTTATGAACATTAATTATTTTGGCACGACCGTTGCTTTAGGAGGGGGCGGTCAGCAAAAGCACGTCATCATGGGTTCGAGAGGCCGGATTGTCAGGATCCGGCCTTGTGCTTTTTATTGGCCGGTACGCTCCCCACCAGGATCTCCCTGGCATTTCGCGCAATAGTAGGTACTGCGCTGTGCCTGAACGACCCTATGGATCGCCTCCTCGCAGCGAGGGCAGCCGGCACCCTCTCGACCGTAGACGGCGAGACATGCCTGGTAGCTGCCGAGCTCTCCCCGAGCATCCTGGAAGTCAGAAAAGGTCGTCCCGCAAGCCTCGATAGCCTCCCGAAGTACACCGCGAACGGCTCGATGCAGGTCGCGAATCTCATCCGGTGAAAGCCCCCCGGCGGTTCGAAAGGGAGAGAGAGCCGCACGGAAGAGAATTTCAGAAGCGTAGATGTTACCCAATCCGACGAGACGATCTTGTCGGAGGAGCCAGATCTTGAGCTGCTGGCGACTTCCTGCGAGACGACGGGCGAGCGCGCGTTGGGTGAACGCGGCCGAAAGCGGCTCGATCCCTCTCGGGAGAACCCTTGCAAGATCCTTGACCCAGCGCATTGTCCCGAAACGACGCGCATCAATAAAATGGACACCACCCCCTTCGAGCTCGAGCAGAGCCCGAGTGTGGCGTCGAAGCCCCACCGAGTGCCTCGGCACCCAGATGAGTCGTCCCGTCATGCGCAGATGAACCACCAGCCAGGCGGCCGGAAGCTCAGCAGGAGGGTGTCGCGCCTCGAAGACGACCTGCTTGCCAACGCGGAAGACCCGATCGAGCACTCGCGAACGCAGTCCGCGGCAACGGCCTGGATCGAGCTTGGCATCGAACACGCGCAACGCCCACAAGCGCCGGCCACGAACGAAGGGGTTGAGCTGGCGCGCGATGGTTTCAACCTCGGGCAGCTCCGGCATCTCTCTTCAAACCTCCGCGCGAGCAAATCTCTTGTCCCCCAAGGGTTCTGTTGACTATGCCCCATCGCGTACCTAACTTCACTCTGGGGAGCTTCGGAGCACAGCAACTATGACTTGGGCAAGCAAATTAACAAGATCGAACATAGGCAAACGAACTCGAAAGAAACGACGCGCTGAAGCAGGCTTCTCGCTGCTCGAGCTGCTGATGGTCACCGGGATCATCGGCGTGCTCAGCGCCATCGCCATCCCTGTGATGGGTCAGGCCCTGACGACCGCCGAGACGAAGTCCCTACTCTCGGAGGGCCGGACAGTTCACACGGCCTTCAAGAATTACTTCCTCGACCACAACGAGTATCCGGCCACCCTCACGGATCTCGTGCGGCTTTCACCGCTGAGTACCGCCGGTTATTACCGGGGGGCGGTGGGATCGCGCCTCGATGGCGGCTCGGCGGATGCCTACGGGTCACCGGACGATCTGGGGCAGAACCAGGAGTTCTGGCTCGAGATGACACTCGCAACGGATCAGAGCGTGAGAATTCTCGTCTGCGACTCGGACGACGCCCCGCTGAGCGGGGGTGAGGCCCTCGATGGGGTTTATGTCTATGTGAGCGGAGTGCGGCAGAGCTACTAGCCGCCTGTCAAGGAAAGGTGTCGTCGCCCGTGGCCACCCTTGTACCTGAACAACTCCATGAGGATGAACGGGTTACCGGCCCGGTTCCAGAACTGCAAGCCCCGCCGGAGCTTTCCGACGCGGGACTGATCGGACCGGAAGCGGATCCGGAGGCGCCGGCCTCCAAAGCCACCGCCGTGGAAAGCCCCTCCCATACACAGTCCCAGGAGGCCCAGCAGGGCGCCACGGCGGATGTCGACGCACCCGAGGCGGCGTCAAATGAGGCGAGCGAGAGCGAAGCCGGAGGACCGCCCCCCGAACCGGAACCGCATCCGGAGCGTGCCGCCGCGCTCAAACCTTTCTTCGCCAAGCTTCATGAGCTCCTCGATGCGCACCGTGAACTCGACAACCCGAGCCAATTGAATATCGGGCAGAACTCGCTACATATCACCGTCTGGGAGCGCAAGCTCACTCTCCAGGTACTCGACGGCCAGGCCGGTGGGCAGCCGGGCTGGGTCCGACGTGTGGCAGAGGGCGTCGCCTTCCAGGCCAAGTGTATGGTCGACCTCGACCGCCTGATTCGGGCTGACGAAGCGGATGAGGCCGCGCACGAGCGCATTCTCCACGACATCTACGTTGGCGCCGCCATTGGCCGCGCCCTGCATACAGAGATACAGAAAACCGTCGACGCGATGGTCGTCTCGGGAGACATCGCAGGCGCCAAGCAGCTCACGCTGCTGCACAACAAGCTCAAAGTCGCCATGAACTGGCTGCGCGATGTCCTCGATCCGGAGGTGATGGCTCGTGCCAAAGCCTTCGCCGAGGAAATGACGATCATCCCGAGTGATGCCGTCCTCCCGGATCCGAAGAAACGACGGCGACGGCGGCGGCGCAGCATCTACGAGGGATCCGAGGTCACGATCCACGCCGGGCGCATCGCGCAGGACCGCACGAGGATCAAGGTCATGGCTGTGACCTTCGTCGCCCTCTCCGCAGCCTGGATCTACTTCATCCTCTTGCCGATGCTGACGCGTCCTACGATTCCAACGCTGACGATTCGAGATTTCCGCACGGTGACCGAGATCGTGGAGATCACGGCCAAACCGCCAAGCCTCTACGTCACCGTGGCGACCGATGATTGGAATCAGCTCGGAACAGCGGGCAAAGAATGGGTCGTCAACGCTACAGGCCGGATCGCGGCCGGCGCTGGATACTCCGGAGCGGTCTTCAAGACCCATGAAGGTGAAGCCGTCGCCCAGTGGCTGAAGAAGACTGGAGCGAAGATCTACCCGACGAATCCCGACCCACCGCCGGCGACGCAACCTGCGCCATGACCTGCGCTCATTGACCCCCAACTCGCCAGGGGCCGGAGTGGCATTCCCGAGCCGCCTCTCTATAATTCCCGCGAAATGACCGGCTTAGCCGGCCGGGATGGTTTTCCGCTCTCCCGTCAGATGGGGCAACGATGCCAGCGAGCAAGATCCGCAATTTCAGCATCATCGCTCATATCGATCACGGGAAGACGACGTTATCGGATCGCCTACTCGAACTCACCGGTGCGCTGAGTGCTCGGGAGATGACAGCCCAGACCCTCGATTCGATGGAGCTCGAGCGCGAACGAGGCATCACGATCAAGTCCCACGCCGTGACCCTCTCCTACCAGGCACGAGACGGCAAAGAGTACCAGCTCAACCTGATCGACACGCCCGGCCACGTGGACTTCGCCTACGAAGTCTCGCGCTCACTCGCGGCCTGCGAGGGCGCTCTGCTTGTGGTGGATGCTGCCCAAGGTGTTGAGGCGCAAACCCTGGCCAATGCCTACCAAGCCGTCGAGCACGATCTGCACATCACGACCGTGCTCAACAAGATCGACCTACCTTCCGCGGATCCTGAGCGCGTACTCGAGCAGATCGAGGAGGTCATCGGGCTGCCAGCAGAAGAGGCCGTGCTCGCTTCCGCCAAGGACGGCACGGGAATCGAAGAGATCCTCGAGGCGATCGTTGCGCGCGTCCCGCCACCTCAAGGCGATCCGGATGCGCCTCTCAAGGCGATGATCTTCGACTCCTGGTACGACAGCTACCGGGGTGCCTTCATGCTGATCAGGGTCATCGATGGTTCCATCCGTACGAAGCAGAAGATCCAGCTCATGGCGACGGGTCATGAGTACTTTGTCGAGGAACTCGGCATCTTCGGCCCGAAGTCCGTCCGCAAGGACCGCCTTTCTGTCGGCGAAGTCGGCTGGGTCATCGCCGGCATCAAGCAGGTTCGCGAGGTCAAGATCGGCGACACCGTTACCGATGCCCTCCACCCGACCGGGGAGCCTTTTCCCGGCTTCCACGAGGTCAAACCCCTCGTCTTTGCCGGGCTCTACCCCTCGGACACGGGGGACTATGCCGCATTGCGAGATGCGCTCGATAAGCTGAGGCTCAACGACTCGTCCTTCGAGTTTGAGCCAGAGGTCTCGGACGCGCTAGGCTTCGGCTTTCGCGCCGGGTTTCTGGGCCTGTTGCACATGGAAATCATCCAGTCCCGCCTGGAGCGCGAGTTTGATCTCGATCTCGTCACGACGGCCCCCGGCGTACCCTACAGGGTCAAGCTGAAAAAGGGCGAGTACCTCGAGATTCACTCGCCCGCAAAACTTCCCAAAACTCAGGACTATGAGTGGATCGAAGAACCCTTCATCAAGGCGACGGTGATGACGCCTCAGGAGTATGTCGGGCCACTACTCAAGCTGATGGAAGAACGACGAGGTACGCAACTCTCGCTGCGCTATATCGGCCCGGGCCGGGTCATGCTCGAGTACTCTCTGCCGCTGGCCGAGGTCGTTACAGATTTCTATGACCGGCTCAAATCGGCTTCCCGGGGTTATGCCAGCTATGACTACGAGCTGACCGACTGGCAGCGATCCAAGCTCGTCAAGCTCGACCTGCTCGTCAACGGCCAAAGTGTCGATGCGCTATCGATCATCGTCCATGAGGAAGAGACCTACGAGCGCGGCCAGAAACTCGCGAGCAAGCTCAAGGAGCTCATCCCACGCCAGCAGTTTGATGTCGCGATCCAATCCGCGATTGGCTCACGTGTCATCTCCCGTTGCAATGTCAAGGCACTACGCAAGAATGTGCTGGCAAAGTGCTACGGCGGTGACATCACCCGCAAGCGTAAGTTGCTCGAGAAACAGAAGAAGGGCAAGAAGCGCATGAAGCAGGTCGGTTCGGTCGATGTGCCCCAGGAAGCCTTCCTCGCAGTCCTCAAGCTCGACGATTGAAGTCGAAGATTCCGGCCAAAATCTCTCTCGGCGAATGCGCCGCAAGGCCCTGCGGAGGTCCCCCCGCAGGGCCTTGCGGCTCATCCGCCGAGGCAATTGGCGAGTAAGCCTCTCGAAGACACCCTGCAGGGCTCATTGTTCACCCATCAGAAAGGTGCGAATGACCCCCCTTGCTCCCATCTTCGGGCGCCATGCGTTCCGGCTGCGCCCGCCGCCCACTAATGGTCCCGATCCCCTGCCCCGCGTAGGGCGAATCCCTCATTCGTCTCGCGACCTCTTTCCCGAGACCGCACGGCAAGTCCCGAGAGATGCGCTTCGCGCTTCGTGTTATCGTCGCCTACAACCCGAAGACGCCCGCTCTCCCGTGGGTTAGGGGTTGGACACGAGGGCGTGCCGGTGCGCGGCCGCGGTGGGAGTACCATGAACGCGGCGAGGCAAAGGCTCGACTCGGTGGGCCTGTGGGTTCTGGTAGTAAGTGCTTTGACGCGAGTGGACATCCCAATTACAAATGCGGGCGCGCTGGCTCGTTTCTCGCTCGGGGGGTATCGAAACCACGCCATGCGTTCCGAAACGATCATGCCGAACCGCATTCATCCGCTGATCCTTCTAGCGGGGATCGTTGTCGTCGTCGCTGGGCTCAAGTCTGCCGGGCCGCTGATCCAGCCGCTCCTGATCTCGCTCTTCATCGCTGCGCTGAGCCTTCCGCTGCTCAACTGGCTGCACCGCTTCCGCTGGTGCCCTCGCCCGCTCTCCGTGGCGATGACTGTCGTCGCTGTGCTCGCGGTCGCGATCGGCATCTTCTCGCTCGTCGGCGGCTCGATCAATGCTTTCACCCAGACCGCACCGCGCTACTCGGCCCGACTGCAAGAAATGATGGTCTCGCTGATCGCCTGGCTCGGCGCCCACCGGATCGACATTCCCCAGGAAACCGCGACCAAGCTGCTCGACCCAGGAATCGTCCTTAATATGGTCGGCGACCTGCTCAAGGTGCTCGCGACACTCTTCCAGCGCACGCTGGTCATCCTCCTGACCTCGATTTTCATCCTCGTCGAAGCGGCGGTCTTTCCGGCGAAGCTCGACGCCGCCTTCCAGCGCAGCCCCGGGGGACAGTCCCGGGTGGCGAAGATCCGCACCGAGATCCAGCGCTATCTCGCGATCAAGACAGCTATCTCCGCCGCGACGGGCATCTTGATCGGCCTTGCGCTCTGGATCTTGGGCATCGACTTCCCCCTGATGTGGGGCCTGGTGGCCTTCGCCCTGAATTTCATTCCGAGCCTTGGGTCGATCTTCGCTGCCTTGCCGACGATCCTCCTCGCAATCGTACAGTTCGGGTTGGGACGTGCTTTCGCTGTCGCCGCCGTCTACCTCATCGTGAATCTTGCCTTGGGCAACCTGCTCGAACCGATGCTGATGGGCCGGCGGCTCGGCCTATCGCCGCTGGTTGTCTTCATTTCGATGGTTTTCTGGGGCTGGGTCTGGGGTCCACTCGGCATGCTGCTCTCCGTGCCGCTGACGATGATCATCAAGATCATGCTCGAATACACGGATGAGTTTCGCTGGATAGCGATCCTCCTCGATGCCCGTGCTCCAGATTCTTCCAACACCTGAGAACGACGACCCGTCCCTCGACACGCTGGAGGATGCCCCTCCGCGAGCCTGTCGGGAAGCAGGCCCCGCGGAGAGACTCGCGATCAATCGACTTCCACCGTCCAGGTCACGAGGAAGGAGCGCTCTGGCTGGGGTCGGAAGAACTGCGCATTGGAGAACTCCGCGTAGAGCTCGTTGAAGAGATTCTCGATCGCTAGGCCGAGCTTGTGGGTTACGCGCGGCCCCTTGTAGAGGCGGAATCCGCCGCGCAGGTCGTGAACCGTAAATGAGGGGAAGACATTACCTAGCGGATTGTCCTTACCGATGACCGTATCGCTCTGCTCGCCGTTGTGGCGCAGGTGATACTCCCCCCAAAAGCGCCCGGCCTCATCGTGGTAGCGTAGGCTCGCGTTGTATTTGTCCGAGTACGAGTCGGAAACCCCCATGTGAGGGCTCGCGTCGTTTTGGGAACTCAGATGGGTATAGTTCATACCCACCGACCAGTTGCGCGCGAAAGCCCAGTCGAACAGGCACTCAATTCCCTTGAAGGTCAATCGATCCACGTTGACCTTCTGGAAGGTCGGATCCGGTTTGGGATTCTCCGGAGTCGGCTTCGCGGTGATATCTGCGACAGCAATCCCATCTTTCACGCGATTACGAAAAGCCGTCAGCTCGAAGTAAACCCGCTCTCGGCGATACTTAAGGCCGAGGTCGATGTTGAAGCCCTTCTCGGGTTCGAGATCGAGATTCCGCCGCTGAAAGCCAGAACCCTCGGGGGTCGGCCCGTTGAAGAAGCGTTCGGCGAGATTGGGCGAACGGAAGGAGGTTCCGATAGTACCCACGAGCTTGAACTCATTGCTCAATTCGTAAATCAGATTCGTAGCCCAAACGACAGCGCTATCCGTGCTCTTCGCCGCATCGAGTTCCGGCAGCCCCGCCGTCCGCTCGCTCTTGGCCGTCACAGACTGTGCGCGCAAGCCAACGATCGCGCTGAATCGGTTGGTGAGTTCGGCATCGTCCTGCACGAAAACGCCGTAGCTCGTGTAAGTCGCGTCGGGCAACGGCGGCGTATGGGTCTCTCGCGACGGGCGGGGGAAACCGAAGAAAGAGGTCATCGTGTCATTCGTGCTTGTGCTGTCATCACGGAAGGCATCAAGGCCATAGGTCACCACATGGCGATCGAGAAGCTTGGTGGCCTCGACCCGCGTACCCATCGTGTCGACGTCGGTGAAAGTTGACGACGCAATACGCATCCCGGCACCCGGGAAAAAGGGGATCTCGAGATCGAGGTTGAAGCGTCGCTTGTTCGCGCGCGAGTAAATCGTGGCGGAGACAGTATCGGCAAGACGCGCACGGAGCTGATTCGCCCGATAGCCTAGGGAGTACTGATCGACATCCTGGAAGGGGTAGGTGATCCGGAGGATCTTCGCGTCCCGCGGATTGAAGTCGGATGGAGCAACGTAACCGAAGCCCGCGTTGTTCGAGCGATAGCGTTCGGCCTTGACAAAGAGGTACTCATTCTCTCCTAGTGACCACTCGAAACGTGCATTCAGGCTGTCGTCCCGCAGGCCGGTGTCATGCACGCGCACGTTGTCCGCGAGATGAATCTTGCCGAAGCTGCCGCTGGGCGCCCGGTAATCATCGCTCTCGCGGTAGGTCGAAGCGACCAAAAAACCGAACTTGCCGTAATGCCCCGAGACATTGACACTCGCCTTGCCCTGGCTATCGGCGCTCGAATAACGGTAACTGGCCGAACCGGTCAGGTACTCGGGTCCGGAGTAGCGGGGCCGGTGGGTGATCATGTTGACAACACCACCGATGGCATCCGAACCGTAAAGCACCGAGGCCGGCCCGCGCACGACCTCGATGCGCCGCACGCTGGAAACATCGACGAGACCGGGAATTTCCCCAAAGTCCGAGGTCTGCCTCGAGTTGTTCAGTCGAATGCCGTCCTCGAGGAGAAGAATGCGCTGACCCCGCTGGCCGCGAATCATCGGGCGCGGCTGGTTGGTGCCCACCCCGTTGACATCGACGCCCGGAAGATCTCGCAGCAGGTCAGTGATCGTGTTGGGTGTCTTCTGCGCTATCTTCTCACTGCCGACCACCGAGACCGGGTTCGGGATATCGAAGGTGTCTTTCTCGGTCCGCGTCGCTGTGACGATGATCTCGTAGTAAACGCTCGTCTTCCGGGGCTCGTCATCGGCTTTGGCGTCTCGCTCGTCCTTAGCCTTAGCATCAGCCTTTGCCGTCGCCGCCTTCTCCTGAGCGGCAGATGCGGCGGAAGGATCCTCCGCGGGAGATGGCTGGGCGAGTACGGTGACCGAAAGGGCGGAAAAGAGCACGAGACCGACCGAGAGCATGGAGCGCACGGGCTGCCAGGTGAACATGAAAGATCCTCACTGCACCTCTGGCTAACGCACCTTCTCCAGCGTCGTAAGCAATCGGGTCGCCTACGGAATTGCGCTAAGGATAGAGCAAAACACGGGGTGAGCAAGGGGATGCTCTGTCCTCGATCAGAACCAGAACCCTTGAAAAGACCCGGAGGACAGCAAAGACGGAGTTGACACTCGGAGTAATCTCCTAGCTTAATAGTAAGTACTCATGGTTGCGTCGCTGCGCTCGCACCCTGCCAGCGAGGCGCAGGGAGAATAATCCGTGCTTCCTTCCGATCAACAAATCCTCGTCAGCGCTCCCATTCCGGCCGTGGCGGAGCAGCTCGCTGCGGCTTTTCGCGACGAGCTAGCCGCCGCCAAGCTCTCTCTCGCGGTACGCGTGATCATCTCCAGAGACCCAGAAGCCACGCAGGGCCCACCTTCCGCGATCGTCGTGCCCGACGGGGTCTTCTACCGCGACCTGAACCCGGAGCACGCGCGGGAGATCGTCCGTGAACATATCGTCGGCGGGCAGCCCTTCGCCCGTTGCTATGAAAAACGCGTGGAGGGCGCCGCGCTTGAGGCCATCCTCTCGCGTCACGGCTTCTACAGGCTCCAGCACCACCTCGTTCTTCGTCGCAGCGGCATGATCGACCCAACGAGCATCGACGACTACATCGCAAGTGAGGGCTACGAAGCGCTCGCGAAGGCTTTGCATGAGCTAGGAGCCCAAGCCGTCATCAGCGTCATTCAGAAAGCGGAGCTCCGAGGAAGGGGGGGAGCGGGCTTTCCCACGGGCATGAAATGGCGCATCTGCGCCGACGAGCCGGGGACACGCAAATATGTCGTCTGCAATGCGGATGAGGGCGATCCGGGGGCATTCATGGACCGCGCCGTGCTCGAGAGCGATCCCCACGCGATCGTCGAAGCGATGGCCATCTGCGGCTTCGCCATCGGAGCCCGTGAGGGATATGTCTACGTGCGCGCGGAGTATCCGCTGGCCATCGAGCGGCTCGGCAAGGCCATCAACGATGCCCGCGAGCGCGGGATGCTCGGAGAGCGGATCCTTGGCTCCGATGCGGCTTTCAACCTCGAGATCCGCATCGGCGCCGGTGCTTTCGTCTGCGGCGAAGAGACAGCACTCATGCGCTCCATCGAGGGACAAAGGGGCAGTCCGCGCTGCAAGCCCCCTTTTCCTGTACAGGCGGGGCTGTTTGGCAAACCCACCGTCTTGAACAACGTCGAAACCTTTGCCAATGTCCCGCCGATCATCCTCCACGGGGCGGAGGCCTTCGCCCAACACGGCGAGGGCCGCAGCCGAGGGACGAAAGTCTTTGCCCTTGCGGGACACGTGAACAACACAGGTCTCGTCGAGGTCCCGATGGGCATCACTCTCGGCGAGATTGTGCAGGATCTCGGAGGAGGCATTCCCGGCGGCAAGCATTTCAAGGCAGCGCAGATCGGTGGCCCCTCGGGAGGTTGCCTGCCTGCCAAGCACCTGAACACACCTTTGACCTACGAGTCCCTTCCCTCTCTCGGCGCCATCATGGGATCCGGAGGGCTGATTATCATGAACGAGGACACCTGCATGGTGGACCTCGCGCGCTACTTCCTCGAGTTCATCCAGGACGAGTCCTGCGGCAAGTGCACTCCCTGTCGCATCGGCACGAAGCTGATGCTGGATACGGTGACACGCATCACCTCCGGGAAGGGCACTCACGAGGACCTACAACAGCTCGAAAAGCTCGCCCAACACATCGCGACCTCATCGCTGTGCGGTCTCGGCCAAACAGCCCCGAATCCTGTGCTCTCTACCCTGCGCTACTTCCGCGATGAATACCTCGAGCACATCGAACGCAAGCATTGCCGGGCGGGCTCCTGCCGGGCGCTGATCCATGCCCCCTGCTCGAATGCTTGCCCGGCTTCGGTCAACGTACCTGCCTATCTTGCTTACGCCGCGGAAGAGCGCTGGGATGAAGCGTTGCGGGTCCATCTACGCAACAACCCTTTCCCCTCTGTCTGTGGCCGGGTTTGCCCCCAGTGGTGCATCGAGAAATGCCGCCGCGCAGATCTCGAGGGGCCGCTCGCGATCCGTGCCGTCAAGCGCTACCTCGCGGACTCGCGCGAAGACTACACCGATCTCTTCCCACCGAAGAAGCCTGCGAACGGTCACCGGATCGCCATCGTGGGCGCTGGCCCCGCTGGCTTGAGCTGCGCCTACTATCTCGTCCTGCTTGGCTACGAAGTAACGGTTTTCGAGCGCCACGATGAACCCGGCGGGATGATGCGCTACGCCATCCCGGCCTACCGCTTGCCCCGTGAGATCCTCGCCTCCGAGATCACGAACCTCGTCAAGCTGGGCGTCGAGATCAGAACCGGCATCGCGGTCGGCGAGGAACTCACCCTCAAAGAGCTCAAGAAGGAAGGTTACGAGGCTTTCTTCATCGCCACAGGTGCCAGCAAGGAAAGGCTGCCGCGCGTAAGCGGCATCGATCTTCCCGGCGTCATCCCGGGCATCCGCTTCCTGGACCGCATCGCCCGCGGGGAGCAGGTCGCGCTTGGTCGACGCATCATGATCGTCGGCGGGGGCGACGTCGCCATCGACTGCTCCCGGGTGGCCCAACGCCATGGAGCCGATGAGATCACAATCGTTTATCGCCGCACCCGCGAGGAGATGCCGACAAGCCCGATCGAGATCGCCGAGGCTGAAGTCGAAGGAGTGCGCGTCGAGTTGCTCTCAAACCTCGTTTCTATCGAACGCGGTGCGGGAGAGGCTCTGCGGGTGGTCACCCGACGTTACGAGCTCGGCGACTTCGATGAGGGCGGCCGGCGACGACCCGTCCCCATCTCGGGGAGCGAAACGACCCGAGAAATCGACAGCCTGATCATCGCTATCGGCCAGGTCCCCGAGGTGGAAGACGTCATTCTCGGTACAAGCCTCGAACACCTGGGCCATCAGCTCGCGGCCAACCGGACGACCGGGGCTACCGCGGCGCCGGAAATATTCGCGGGCGGAGACCTGGTCAGCGGGTCGGCAACAGTCATCGAGGCCATCGCCGCTGGACAGCACGCCGCGCGGAGCATCGATCAACTCATACATCCCGGCGAAACGGATTACTTCTGGGAACACCTTGAGCTGCCAGAGGTTGAAATCGACTTCGACCGCGAGATCTCGGAGCACGCCCCCGTGGAGTATCCGCTGCTCTCGCCGGAAGAGCGCTTCGTTACCGTTGAGGTCGAGAAGACGATCTCTCAAGAGCAGGCCAGCCGAGAAGCGAAGCGCTGCCTGCGCTGCGACTTCCACGCGTAAAGTGGGCCGGAGGCAGGTCTGATCTTCCCGGCTTTTCCGCGCGACCACGGAAGACTCTCGCGGGCTGGCACAACAGACAAGTTTTTTTGCTAGGCTGCAACGCGCAAACTCGGTACAACAAGTCACGAAACAGTGGTTTTCCGCCCCTCGCCTCGCGTCGCCAGACTCGGGAGATCTTCATGCGATGCCTTCGCCATCTTCGTTTTCTGCCTTTCCTCGCCGTCCTTCTCACCGCCACGACGGGGCTGATCGCCGATGATAGCCGGTGGGTATCGCTCGGCTCCGAAGCGGTTCCCGCGCCAGCTCGTGTCCGCGTCGTCGCACTCACCAGCGAGACCCTCGCGGCGGAGATCCAGCTCCCTGGACTGCTCGTCCAACGCGACATCCTCTTTGGCGAAGCCTTTGCCCATCTGCGTATCGATGGCGGCGAGCTGCTCGTCCACACCGGCCTTCCACTCCTGCCCGTCATCCGGCGGGAGATCGAGGTTCCGCGGGGGGCGCGCATCAGCCTGCGGCTGATTCCCGAGGATGCGCACAAGATCAGCCTCGCCGCTCTTGGCTTGCCCAATCGCGTGCTCCCCTCCCAGCCGCCACGTGTCAAGCTGCCCGGGGCAGATGAAGGCCGGCATCTCGAGCTTGACGAAAGGCTTTACTCCCGCCAGGCGCTGTGGCCTGAGGAGACCGTCGCCGTCGCGGGTCGTTCCATCGTGCGAGGGCACGACCTTCTGCTCGTTGAGCTACGGCCGGTGCGCATCCGGCCCGCCCAGGGAGTCATCGAGCTGTGGTCGCGAGCCCGTTTGATCATCGAGACCGTCGGGGGGGAAGCCTGCCCGCCGCGTCGAGGCTCGCCCGCCGCAGATCCACGCACACTGGGCCCGAGAGTCCTGGGGCGTAACCGCCCGGCACCGACCACCTGCGGCAACACTTATCCCGCTTCACGAAACCCCACCTCGCAGAGCGCCGGGACCGACGCCGGATCCGGCTCCGCTGACGGCGCAGAGGGCATGCTCGTCTTCGTTGCAGACGATTTCGTGAATGCCCTTGACCCCTTCATCGACTGGAAGCGCAAGACCGGCTTCAAGGTCGAGCTCGTGCGGATGTCAGAGCTTGGCGCTTCACCAACGGATAGCGACATCTAAGCACGCATTCAGGACGCCTACGACACTTGGATAAACCCGTCTCTCTCCTACGTGCTGATGGTTGGCGACACGGACTTCACACCCATTCATCAAGGCAATGGCGGCGGCAAATCCCAGGTCACGGACAACTGGTTCGTCTGTGTCGATGGCAGTGATTACCTCCCGGACGCGGCCATATCACGCATTTCAACTCGCAGCGCCGAAGAAACTACTCATGTCGTCGACAAGCTGCTCAGCTATGAGCGGGCAACCTTCACTAGCAGTGACTGGACGAAACGTGCTGGTTTCGTCGGAACCAAGGATTCAGGACACATCAACTTAATCGAGAAAACCCACGATTTTTGCATCGACACTTACTACACACCAAACGGCTTCGCCCAGACCTCCTGGTCCCACGGCCATGCTTCGAGCGACCGCCACTTCAACAGCACGAACGCCGACACCTCGGAGATCTCTGCTTCGATCAACGAAGGACGCACCGTAATCAACTACTCCGGTCATGGCGGCCAAACCTCCTGGGAAGGGCCAACGAACCACGGGGAATACGACCAGGACGACGTGCGTGCCAACACCAATGACGGGATGTATCCCTTCGTCATCTCAAACGCCTGTATTACCGGTACTCTCGACCGCAACGAGTGCTTCGCCGAGACTTGGCAAAAAGCGCCCCACAAGGGCGCCATCGCCTATCTCGGCGCATCGAACAACTCCTACTGGGATGAGGATGACTACTACCAACGCCGTTTGCACGGTCACATCTTCCCAATGGATTCCACGCCGCCGATTGGTGTCATCAACAACCGTGCCAAGCGAGATCTCTACGACCATTTCGGCGCGACGGGATCGGTAGCCTACTACTACGACATGTACAACATGCTCTCCGAACCCTCGCTCTCCTTGTGGACGCGCCCGCCCCGCGCGCTGGAGGTGTCTTACGATCAGCAGGTGGCCACGGGTTCAACAGAGTTCAGTGTAACCGTGCGGCGTGCGGGTGCTCTCGTCGAAGGCGAGCTTGTCGCCGTACGCAAGAAGGACGAGGGGATCTTCGCGGCAGGCTACACCGACGCGAACGGATCCATCACGCTGCCCCTCGACCCGGCTCCGATGTTGGCTGGAACGATGGAAGTCACCGTAACCGGGCACGATGACCGCCCCCATGAAGGCACGACGGATGTTGTCCCGAGGGACGGCCCCTGGCTGCGTTTCCATACGTACACAGTCGACGACTCACAGGCCGGCTGCGATCTCGACGGCATTCCCGACATCGGTGAGACGACCCGCTTCACACTCACTTACGAAAACACAGGCAGCAAGGCCGCGATGGCGACAAAGGTCTGGCTGAGCTCGAGTGCAGATCTTGCCGTCCTCGAAAGCCCCATCGAGTTGGGCACGATCCCGGCAGGTGAGACGGCCCGTGCCGTATTCGAAGTACGCATCGGTGCCGGCGTTAGCTGTCAGGAGCAAGCACCGTTCACGACCTCTTGGGAATGCCGAGATTGCACGGCAGGTAACGACAGCTTCAGGCAAGAACTCGAGGTCGACGAGCGACACGACCTCGAAGGTCAAGACTTCGAAGCCGATGGCGCGGAACCACCGGGCTGGAAGCACGAAGCCATCGCCGGTACCGACGACTGGCAGATTGTCTCGACCGATGCCCACCAAGGTCAATGGTCCTACTTCGCCTCGGGACGCGATCTCCAGAAGGATGTGGTGCTCATCTCCGAACCCTTCCATCCTGATGGAGAGGCAACGCTCCGTTTCTGGCAACATTACGAGCTCAGTGAAGTCAATTCAGGCGCCTATGTCGAGGTCAGCACGAACGACGGCAGCTCTTGGGAGGACCTTGGCCCTCGAATCGTCTCACATCCCTACAACGCCGTGGTCGGCCAGGGAAGCGAGCAGCACGATGTATGGAACGGCAACAACGGCGGTTGGGTCCTGACCGTCGCCGACCTCAGCGCCTACGCGGGCCAGCAGCTCAGGCTTCGCTTCCGCCTCGGCACGCTTGGCGGGACGGGTGCCGGCTGGTGGATCGATGATCTCGAGCTGGAGTCCGTCTTCATCGGCTGTGACATCTCGGCCTGCGGCATCCCTGACGAGCTGACGATCAACTCGGTGACCCGCGAGGGGAACGAGACGCTCATTCGCTGGTGGGACGATCCGGTCGCGGCGCATTTCCGCGTGCGACGTAGCACGAACCCGACCTCCGGAGATAGCTACGAGGACGTTACGCACCTCGACGCGGACGATACAGACGGTCTCTTCCGCGATACGACGAACGACGACTTCGCATGCTGGCTCGTCGAAGGCACCGGGCCCGACGGCGACGGACCCTGGGGGCACTACGGCTGGTAGACCCTCCGCGCATATCCAGGAGGGCACATTCTCGGGTAGGCGCTTGACGAGGCTCAGCCACGCGCCAAGTAGAGGTGAGCCCTCAACGGTGCGGGCCTTCACGCAACCCTATTGTTGCCTTATGGATCCCCATCTCCTCCTGCATTCGGGACGGGTTTTCCGCCGGCCTCTTCCTATCCCCTCGGTTTCTGCGCGTTTCCGGAGCCATGATCCTTCTCCACCTTCTTTGGCGGTCATCGCTGGCGCCGCGCGGCCACTCCCGCGGCGGTTTTCCTCGCCGACTGTGAGGGGCAGGCGGGACACCAGATCTCCCTTTCCACCGGGGGTAGCCTCAAGATCGTACAGAAGCATCTCGGCACGCCGCCCCAGGGAGTGATCAGGAATGAGGATGCCTCACCCGGGAGACGGCGGCGCTTAGCAAGACAGCCGTCGGGCTGATGGATCGTGCGCTTCTCCACCCCGAGTCTGACGCAGCAACGTGAAGAGAATTTCGGGGCGAACGGCGAGAGACTTCCGCACGACCTCGGCGATGAACGGCGGGAAAAAGAAGCGTGACCGCCGGAGGACGGTGGCGACGAAGGTGCGGTCAGACACTTCGCAACGGGGGGTCAACATTCTTCGCTCCACGGTGTTTGGTATCTGATCCGCTGGTTCGGCGCTACAATCCCTCGCATGCGCGAAATCGAGATCAAGCTTCCCTTCGCCGATGCGAACGAGGCCCGGCGGCGGCTCGGCCTCGCCGGCGCCGTAGCCAAGTTCCCCCGCGGCTTCGAAGACAACCGCGTCTATGACAATGCGGAGCGCAGCTTCTCGCGCGATTGGCGATTGCTTCGCCTGCGTTCGACCCGCGGACGACACATCCTGACCTACAAGCACCCACCGGAGCGAAGCGAAGAGGGTACGCGTTACAAGGTCCGCATGGAGCATGAGACCGAGATCGCGAACCTTGAGGGTATCCAGGAAATCTTGCGCGCGATTGGCTACGAGGAGATCTGGCGCTACCAAAAACAGCGCCAGCGCTATGAGCTCGACGGCGTCATCCTCGAACTCGACGAGATGCCCTTCGGCGTCTACCTGGAGCTCGAAGGTGCTCCAGCAGACATCGACCGCGTCGCGGCCGCGCTGTCCTTCAGCCGCGACGACTACATCCAGGCCACCTACCGCGAACTCTACTGCGCCAAAACGGGCTCAGACGATCCAGGCGACTTGCTCTTCGAGGGCCAAGAGGGATGAACTCTTTCCCGGCCGCGATGATCCTCGCGGCCGGTCGCGGCGAGCGTATGCGACCGCTCTCGCGGGAGATTGCCAAACCAGCTCTTCCCGTGCTCGGGCGCTCGCTCCTCGGCCGCATCCTCTTCGGCCTCGCCACTGAAGGCGTGCGGTGCTTCGCTGTGAATGCTTTCCACGCCGCGTCAAGCATCCGTGCGGCCCTCGACGCGGAGCTTCCCCCTGGCTGCCGGGCCGAGCTCTTCGTCGAAGATACGCTCATGGATACCGGTGGTGCGCTGGCACGCCCCGCACCACTGCTCGCTCAACAGGCCGAGTACTTCGTCCTGCACAACGGAGACACGCTAGTCGATTTCCCACTCCGAGCCTTGCTCGATGCCGCTACGGCCTCGCGCCGTCTTGGGGCACTCCTCGTTTCCCCTCGAGCCACCGCGGGATATCGTCCGATTGGCCTTCGTAACGGCCTGTTCACAGGGCTCGCAACTCGACCGGGAGACGAGGCAGCGACCTATCTCGGAGCGGCCGTTTTCCGGCGCGAACTCCTTGAGCGCGTTCCTGCAGACCGGCCCTCATCGCTCTTCGCGGACCTCGTGCTGCCACAGCTCGCGAAGGGATGGGAACTCGCCGCGCTACCCTACGAGGGCCCTTGGCTGGAGTTCACTTCGCCCGGCGCCTATCTCGAGCGCGTGCTCGCGATGCTCGATCGGCAAGGAGGACTCTATCTGGGCGACGGCGCGCAGGTCGCCCCCTCCGCCACACTCCGTGGCGGCGTCGCCGTCGAGGCCACCGCCAAGATCCTCGCGGGCAGCCAGCTCGAGGACACCGTTCTCATGCGCGGGGCCATCGTCGCGGAGGGCTGTCGGGTCGAGCGCGCAATCCTCGCGCCGGGGTCGCGCTTAGAGCCTGGAGGTCGTTTGCGCGAAGCCGTACTCATCAAGGACGCTGATGGGGGTATGATCACCTCCCCCATCGAAAGGTCGAGCCTGCGGTGAGCGAAGACGGCACCCGGCCCCTCGAGGCCGCCCTCGCGGCACACTTCGGACCTCACGAGTCGCTCGTGAGGCTCGTTGCGGATGCATCATCGCGTACTTTCTTCCGGGCGCGTCATTTCGACGGTTCCACCCGGGTCATCGTCATTGACGAAGCCGGCGGTCTACGCGGACTCAAGCGGATGCTCGCCGCACGCGATCAACTTGCCTCGATCGGCATACGGGTTCCAAAGATCACGCGCCACGCCGACGATCTCTTCGCCCTCGAGATGGAGGATCTTGGTGACCGTCTGCTCGCCGAAGCGCTGCCGAAGATGGACCGGAGTCAACGCCGGCGCGCCTACACCGAGGCCGGCACCATGGCCGGACGTATCGCTCGGGATGGAGGGGAAGGCCTCAGCGATGACAGCCCGCTCACCCAACCCCGACTGGAACGAGAACGGCTGCGCACCGAGCTGGCCTTCTTCGCTGTACATGACGTCGCCAGCCGCCGGGGCTGCGAGGACCAGGACCTGCTCGCCGACTTGCGCCTCGTCCTCGACCACATCGCGCTCGAGTCGTCCCGCCCGACGCCGCGTTTTGCTCACCGAGACCTTCACGCGCGCAATCTGATGCTGCTCGCAAATGGGCAGCTCGCCGCGGTCGACTTCCAGGATGCCCTCTTCGCGCCACCCTTTTACGACTTGGTCTCGTTGGTCTACGACCCCTACGTCGCTCTCGATGATGAGCTCCGCAGCGCCGCCAAGATGGCTTATCTCACCGAGACAGGGGAGTCCCAGGGCTGTCTCGAGAACCCGCTCTACGGGTGGGTCGCGCTCCAACGCCTGCTCAAGGCCATCGGGACCTACGCCTTCCAGGCCTCCCAGCGCGGAAAGAGTCGTTTCGCCGCTTCGATCGTCACGGCCGAAAGACATGCGCTGGCCGTCGCCAAGGCCATCCCCTCCGAGATGCGGGGCGTCGTCGTCGAGATCCTCGAACGCGTGGGCTTCTAGTTTTCCGCGTCGGAGCTTCGTAGAATCCTCCCATGAAAGCCTTCCTTCCCCAGTGGGCTGGTGTGCGCGTGCCCGTCATCGGCATGGTTCATCTACAACCCCTGCCCGGCTCCCCACGCTACGAGAGCCATCTCGACGCCGTCGAGGCGCGAGCCGTCGACGACGCGCACACCCTCGCCGAGGGTGGCGTGCACGCGCTGATGATCGAGAACTTCGGCGATGCTCCTTTCTTTCCAGGGTGCGTTCCGCCCATCACACTCGCCCACATGAGCGTGCTCGCCCGCGTCATCCGGCGCACGATTGATCTGCCCCTGGGAGTCAACATCCTGCGCAACGACAGCCTGGCAGCGCTCGCCGCAGCACACGCGTCGGGCGCGAGCTTCATCCGCGTCAACGTCCTTTCCGGTTCATGCGTGACCGACCAGGGCCTTGTTGAGGGTCGCGCCTACGAGCTACTCCGGGTCCGCCAAGCCATCGACGCAACCTCGATCCGCATCCTCGCGGATGTCGATGTGAAGCACTCGGCACCCCTTGCGCCCCGCCCGATCGAAGAGCAAGCCGCCGAGTTGGCCCAGCGCTCCGGCGCCGACGCCCTGATCGTCTCCGGCGTCGCCACGGGGCGACCCACCGATCCAGAAGAACTCCGTAAGGTGCGGTCTGCTGCGGCCGGCCTGCCTGTCTTTGTTGGCAGCGGTATTGATGAACACAACATCACTCGGCTTGCCGAGCTCTCGGACGGACTGATCATCGGCACGGC
>CAYSMT010000003.1:0-20905 GCA_964432135.1 uncultured Acidobacteriota bacterium | reverse complement strand
TGCCAACCCCTCCGAGAACACCCTCTTGCGCTATCGCTTCCGCCGTGAGCACGGAGCAGCGCGGGGTCGCGGGGGCGAGGGCAGCAACAAGACGGGACGCTCTGGCGAGGACCTGCTGCTTCCCGTACCGCTGGGCACTCAGGTCTACGACGAAGACGGCACGATCCTGCTCGCCGACCTCGTTGAGCCCGATCAGAGCTGGTGCGCCGCACGGGGAGGGCGTGGAGGCCGAGGCAATGCCTTCTTCACGACCTCGACTCGCCAGGCCCCTCGCTTCGCTCAACCGGGCGAGCGCGGTGAGAGCAAGCGCCTTCGCCTTGTGCTCAAGCTGCTGGCAGATGTCGGACTCGTCGGTCTCCCCAACGCCGGGAAGAGCACCCTGATCTCGTGCATCTCAGCCGCCAAGCCCACCATTGCGAACTACCCCTTCACGACCCTCGTGCCTCATCTCGGCGTTGTCGACGCGGGAGAGATGCGTTCTTTCGTCGTGGCAGACATCCCGGGGCTCATCGAGGGTGCCCACACTGGGCGCGGGCTCGGCGACCGCTTCCTGCGACACATTGAACGCTGCCGTGTGCTGGCGCTGCTCGTCGACCTGTCCTCCCTGGCTGAAGATCCCCCGGTGGAGACCCTCGACGTGCTCGAAGGTGAGCTCGAGGCTTACTCCTCTGATCTGGCTCGCCGCGAGCGCATCATCCTCGGGACGAAGATCGACGCGCTCGATCAGCGCGAAGGTCTGGACGCACTGCGAAAAGCCGCCGAGGCCCGCGGTTTTGCCTTCCGGGCGATCTCCTCGGCCACGGGCGCCGGCCTCAAGGAGCTCGTGCATCTTCTCCACGACATCGTGCTTCGAGCTGCAAAGCACGATGCGCGAAATAATGCGAGGGATCCCTATGAGGAGGAGACGCCATGAGGCTTGGACTCTTTGGCGGAACCTTCGATCCGCCGCACCGGGCCCATCTCGCGCTGTGCGAGGCCGCGCAGAATCAGCTCCGGCTGGAGCGCATCGAGATGACACCTTCGCGGTTCCCACCCCACCGCAAGCCACCCGTGGCCAGCGGCATCGACCGCTACGCAATGGTCACGCTGCTCACGCGGGACCAGGCACGCATCGTTCCCTCGCCCCGAGAGTTGCTGCGAGAGGGAGTGTCCTACACCGTGGACACGCTGCGCGAGCTACATCGGGAGCACCCGAAAGCCCAAATTTTTCTGCTGCTCGGCGGCGACTCTTACGACGACCTGCCGAACTGGCGCGAAGCGAAGGAGATCGTCTCGCTGGCCCATCTTGCCGTCGCGCAGCGACCGGGCGCTGAGGGTCTGGCCGCACTGAGAGCACCCGACCGCCCGCGCCTCATGAGCGTGGGCGCAGATCCTCCACGGGACCGATGCGGCATCTTCGAAGTGAGCTTCAGCCCCCTCCCCTGGTCCGCAAGCCAGATCCGCGCCAGACTCGCCACCGGGAGCGCCGCGAGTATGGGACTTGACCCGCAAGTCCTGCACTATATCGAGGCGCGTGGCCTCTACGGGAAAGGCCGGCATAGATGATGGATCGTTCAGATCAGGGACTCGAAGCGGCGATCAGAACACTCGACGCACGAAAGGCCGTAGGGCTCGTGGTCCTCGACCTACGCGGACGTTCTTCTCTTTGCGATCACTTCGTGATCTGCCACGGCAGCTCGGAGCGACAGATCAACTCCCTCGCCGAGGCGGTAGAAAACGCCGTCCGCGACGCAACGGGGCTGCGGCCGCGCGTGGAAGGGCGCGACGGAAGCGAGTGGATCCTGATGGACTATGGCGACTTCGTCGTGCACATCTTCTCAGAGCATGCGCGGGCCTTCTTCCGCCTCGAATCGCTGTGGTACGACACCGCACATCCGCAGAACGCGACGCGACGCAGGGATGAGGAGGAGCCCGCGTGAGCCCTTTTCTGCGCACCCGCAAGACCCACAGCACGCGCGCGCACGAATCGAGACCAGCGCAAGAGGCGGGTGCCGGCATATGAGTGCCGCAGGGCCCGCGCTGCGCATCCTGAGCGTGGGAAAGACCCGCAGAGGCCCCTTGCGCGAGCTTGAACATGATTACCTCGCGCGCATCGCCCGCCACGCGAAGCTCCAACGCGAGGAGGTTGCCGCCTCGCGGCGCCGGCGTGCTGCGGAGCGACGTAAAGAAGAGGGCGCAGCCCTCATACATCGCGTATCCCGCGCGGGCCTGACGATCGCGCTCGATGCCGGTGGCCGTGAGGTCAGCTCGGCGTCATTCCGGCAGGATCTCATGCGATGGTGGGCCCAGGGCGAGCTGACATGGATCGTCGGCGGCCCCGACGGCCTGGACGAAGAGCTCATCTTGTGCTGCCAACAAACCTTGTCTCTTGGTCGGATCACCCTGCCCCACGAGCTTGCGCTCGTCGTGCTGCTCGAACAGATCTACCGAGCCCTGGCCGCGAACGCCGGCCATCCCTATGCAAAGCACTAACCCAGACATGAGCCGAATACGCCGGGTAAGAACGCTGTGCGAGGGCCCTGACAGGAACCATGTGCCAGACCACGACTGAAGGACTGCCCGCCCTGCTGGGGAAGGAGTTCGCCTCCCACAATGAGGAATGCCATATCCCCGGCGGCTTGACCGCGACGAGCCGTCCCAAGTAGTCTCGCCCCCTCATGCGCATTCGGACTTTCGTCTCCCTCCTGCTCCTGCTCTCGATCACCGCGGGAGTCGTCTTCGTCCTCCGCCCCAATGAGACCATCCTCAAGCTGCCCATGGAGGCTTGGGGCCGTCTCGTACCTGTCTGGGGCGTCATCCTCGGCGCCTTCGCGGCGGGAATGCTCATCGCGCTCGTGCTCCAGGTATCTGGAGTGGGTCGCAACGCCTTCCGGCGTGCCCGATCGCTGCTCTCGGCGCGACGCCGAGAAGCTCTTACGAAATTGATCGAAAAAGCGCGACGCGCCGAGCGCGAGGGCCGAGACGAGGAGGCGATCTCCTGCTTGCGCGAGGCATGTGGCACGGGGGGCGGCAGCTTCGAGGCGAGTATGCGCCTCGGCGATCTGCTGCGGCGTATCGGAAGGCCCCACGAAGCCGTCACTGCCTACGGGGAGGCGCGACGAATCGACCCACTCAGCGACGAGCCCGGGCATGCCCTCGCGCTCGAATGGCTCGAGCTGGGCGAGCTGGACAGAGCACGACGTGAGCTCGTCGCAACGATCGAGAAGAACCCGAAGAGGGCCGTCAGCCAGCTGCGCCAGCTACGCGAGCTCGAGATTCTTGCGGGCGATTGGGTCGCCGCTGGAGCCGCCGCCAAGCGACTCGAAGCCATCGTCGGCCGCCGCGCGCCCGCCGGAGAGCATGACCGCATCCAGGCCCTGGGTATCCGCACGGAGCTCGCTAGAGGCCAGGCCGAGGCCGGCGAAACGCGTGCAGCTACCGCCGATCTGCGCCGCCTCATCAAGGAGGCACCCCACTATGTACCCGCGCGCATTCTCCTGGCCCAGATCACGTCCGAAGCGGGCGAGACCGTCAACGAACGCGAGGTCCTCGTCGAGGGCTTCCGCCTCCGCGGCGACGTCGCGTTGCTCGACACCTTAGCGGAGGGAGATCTCGCCCGATCGCGTCCAGAGGAGGCGATCTCGACGTTACGTGGAATCGTCGCCGCCCGCCATCACGAACGCGCAGCCCGCTACGCCCTCGGGAAGCTCTACCTGCGCCTCGAAATGCTCGACGAGGCGGCTGAGCAGTTCCAGCTTTTGCACGAGGAGCACGAAGATTGCGCGCTCGTTTCCATCTGCCTGGCGCGCGTGGAAGAGAAACGAGCAGACACAACACGCGCAGCTGAGCTCTACCGCAGCGTGCTCGATGCACCCTCCTGCGGCGTGCGTGAGGCACGCTGTGGCTCGTGCCAAAGCACGCAGCCTGCCTGGCAGCACCGCTGCCCGGTCTGCGGTGTCTTCGGCAGCCTGCACGTCGGCCCGGACATGCCGGCGTCCTGACGAAGCTTCGTGTACCCGCTCGCCGCGGTGTTCTGGCCGGGGCCTTGCCCCCTGTGCGGTGATGACCTGGGAGCCCCAAGCCCAGGGGGGGTGTGCCTCGACTGCTGGGTGGCTCTGCCAGCGCGAACCGGTCCGGGATGCGCGCACTGTGATCTCCCCGCGAGCGCTCCCCTCACGCTCACGGCCTGCCCTGACTGCCAGGCCTTGCACCAAGCAGGGCGAGATATCCCTCGCGTGGTGGCCGCCTACGTCTACCGCGACGAGTTCGTCACACTCCATCGCCTGCTTAAGTTTTCCGGCCAGGAAAGCCTCTTTGCTCCGCTCGGTGACCGCATGTCCCGCGCGCTACTGGCACGAGAGATACCCCCTCCGGAGCTGGTCGTTGCCCTACCACCCGATCCGCTGCGCTGGGGGCCCCGCCGGCGCGTCAGCCGGCGGCTCGCCCGCATGGTCTCGCGCTCACTCGGCCTGCCTTCGCGGCCACGCGCCCTGAGAAAGCGACGCAGCACGCGCTCTCAGACCCGCCGAACACGCGAGGAACGCTCGCTCGCGCTTCAAGGGGTCTTCACGGCCGATGCGCAGGCGTTACACGGCCGGCGCGTACTACTGGTCGATGATGTCGCTACGACGCTGGCAACGCTCTCCGACGCAAGCCGCGCCCTGCGCGAGGCCGGAGCCCGCGAGATCATCGCGCTGGTCCTGGCCCGGACACCGCGCGCGCTCAGCTGAGGGTGGAGGGCTCACGGTTCACCGCCCCCGCTCAGCCCAAGTACGCCTGCGACAGCTCGCGCGACAACGCCCCCCTTACCAGAGTCCCGCCACAGCGGGAACCTCCTGGCGAGGATGTAAAGTGATCGCCTCACTTTCACAAGCTGAGCGGCACACCCCACAGCCGTAACAGGCGCGTGCCTCGATGAAAACCGTGTCGCGAGCCGCACTAAACCCCATAGCACCGAACTGACATCTCTCCATACAGGCCCGACAACCAACGCAGAGATCTTCGTCGACCTGCGCCAGATACTCCGAACGAAACATCACGGGAAGGTCATGACCCATGGTGGTCTGCATTGCGAGGCAATCCGGTCGATCGCAATTGCACAACCCGGCGATGAACGGCGTTCCGAAGGTCCAGACGCTGTGGCAGAGACCCTCTTTCTCGTGCTGGGCAAAGAGTGCGAGAACCTCTTCCTTCGAGAGCGTCTCCAAACCTTTCGCGTCGGGGCCAGAGATGAAGCTTTCGTTGAGCCCTCCGAGCAGCTTGGCCAGCTCTCCGCCATTCGGCCCCATGCTGACGCCGTAGCAGTAACGCCGCTCTCTGCCGGTCGTCAGATGACGGCAAATACATGTCACGCGAACTACTGAGTTGGTCAAATCGAGAATTCTCTCGACATCTTCGATCGGAATCACTTGACCATAATGCTGACGCTTTTGCTGACGAATGGCGCGCCATCGAACAAAGCGCTTGACGAGCCAGGGCGCCTTATCGAGCAGCTCGAGTTTCTTGACTTTGGAGAGCAAGCTCCCCGGGTCGCCATAGAAGTGCTTGATGAAGCGCTGCCGCTTGAGATCGCTGAGCAGATCTTCCGAGTAGTTGGATGCCTCAAGATACCACTTATGGCCCTCGCCATGCTTCATGCAAAACTCGCACATGATGGGCCCTCCCCGTGAACCTAGCTCGAACACACTCTAGCACAGGCCGCACGACGCCCGATGAGCCATCCTCCGCCAGGACTCTCTTCTTCCGTTCAGGCCAACAGGTCAAGGATGCGGAGGTGTCGTGAACTCAAGAATGGCCGAGCGCTGCACGGACGGCCTCGAGAAGCTGCTTCATATGGAAGGGCTTGTGCAATAGGCCGAGAAGGCCACGCTCAAGCATTCGTCGAATGGCCTCCCTGCGTGGAGAACCACTGCAAAGCACGACGCGCACACCGGAATCGAGCGCGCGCAGCAGGTTGAAGACACGTTCGCCGTCCCGCCTCTCCATCGCGAAGTCGAGCAGGACAAGATCATAACGACAGCCCGCGCGATAAAGCTCGACGGCCTCCTCTCCCGATGCCACCGCGCACACGCGACAACCAGCTTCGCGCAGAATCGCGACGCAGACATCACGTACCTCAGCCTCGTCATCGATACACAACAACGAGAAGCGGCGGGCAAGCGTCGCTCTCTCTGGAGCCGCTACAGGAAGATAGACCTCGACCACGGAGCGGCCGCGCTGTCTCTGGGCACAGAGGTAAGCACCGCAGGATTTTGCAGAAGCGATGGCCAGCTCAAGGACGGTGCGGTTGGGGGGATGAACATCCTTTGACGGCTCGCCTTTCACGACGCGACGACTCGCCACGATCTCCAACCGAACAAAACGACCGGCGCGCGCGCCGGGGTGCTCACGAACGAAGGCTTCCCCAAGGCGCAGACACCGCGTGGAAACAAGGATGCGGCCAGCGGGAGCGACGGCCTTCGATTGGGCCGCGACGAGCGCATCCAGCGCAGGGGCCATGATTCCCGGCGCGAGACGCACCCGGACCGATGCCGGCTCACGCGTGTGTTCGATCTCGACGCCCGCCGGCGCGAGAAGACGCCATGCCGCGATGCGCAGGCTCACGAGATCAGCGGCGTCCAGGAGATAGGTGCGCGAGCTCACGCCAGATGGTGCGTGGATTGCCCGGAGGCGACGCACGATGGCACGGGCTCGACGCGTCTGCTCGTCGACGTTCCGTGCGTATCGGGTCTCCGTCACTTCCTCTCGGCCCGACCCTCCCGAGCGCATCCACGAGGACAACGAGTCCAACACGCCGAGCACCTCATCAAGCTCCCGGGCAAGCAGCGCCGTGACGGCCGAGTGCCGATGGCCCCCATCCTCCGGGACGAACGCCCTGCCGCCCGTCCCCTCCTCTCCGAGGCTCAAGGAATCCCGGTGTCCCGCGATGAGGACGAAACCAGCTCCTCCCACCGGAACGAGACGTGCCAGGATCTCGCCACTCTCTCCGAGAGCGCTCCAGAGCTCTGACGACAGGTCACGCCCACCGCGCCCAAGGACCTGGCCCAGGTCGTGGCCGGGATCGAGCGCATCCGCGGGAAGCGCCATGAGAGCCGCAGCGCCTTCGCTCGCGAAGAGAACGCGGAAGCACGCGTCGAGATGCACGATCGCCAGCCGTGTCCTGTCGGGAGATCGAGAGAGCCCGCTTGGCGCCACGCTCCGAGAAGGTGAGGCCGGGGAGGGCCCCACCGGCGGCGTGGCGAGGCCAGGGATAAGCGCCCGGCCCGCCATCGCACCGCGAGCTTGCCCCAGCCGGTCACCTCCCGCACCCAGGCGCTCGGGCGCGCTGCGCCGTCCCTTGAGGCGCTCACCCCGAGGCACGGGGTGGCCACCACGCGACACCCCCACCCCGCGCTGCGCTCCGCCGCTTGCCCCCTCGACGCTGGCGACGGCGAGAGTGAGACCCTCGAGAAAACGTGCCCCACCGGACTTCTCGAAACGCCTGACGGCGCGCGCTGCGCGCTCCTCCCCCGCATTCCAGCGATCCTCGCTCCCCGACAAAAGGAAGACGCGGGGCCGACGGCCGAGCGCCTCGAGACCTGCGAGCCAGGAGAGCACCGGTTGCGGCGCGAGAGCGAGCGAGACCAAGACCGTCTCAGGACGGGACAAAGCCGGCGAAGAACGAAGATCGGCGGCACTGTGCGGCAAGGCTCTCCAGGTCTCGACAACGATCCCACTGAGCGCCTCCTCGAGCGCCTCCCTGATCAGCTCCGCGTGATCCGCCTGTGCATCGAGCACGAGGATCGGGCGCAGGCCATCCGATCGGCCATCCTTTCGACTCATACCCTTCCGTGCCGACGGCGCTTCCCTCGACCGGAACCGTCTCGCCCGCGACGCGGGAAGGACCTCCCGGTGCGCCACCCGGGCCCAAACGGCCTGAGCCGCCGGCTCGCCGCAAGTGTACGACGAGCCCGCCGTCCCCCCCGCCCTTTCTTTTTCCAGCACCCTCAGCCCCGGGTTATGCTGCCGCCATGGACGGCGCCCTCCCGCAACAGCTCATCTCGCTGGACCTGTTCTCCGTCGTCGCCGTGATCGCGACAGGCCTGGTGGCCGGTTTTTTCAACGTCACCGCCGGGGGAGGCTCGACGCTGACGCTACCCCTCCTGATGGTCCTGCTCGGCCTCCCGGGCCCCGTGGCCAACGGAAGCAATCGCGTCGCGATCATCGTCCAGAATCTGGTCGCCGTTCCCACCTTTCGCCAGGGCGGCGTGCGAGGCATCCGGCGCATACTACCCCTGGTCGCGCTCGCACTGCCAGGAACACTGATCGGAGCTTGGCTCGGGGTGACCATCTCTGACCAACTCTTCCGGCGGATCCTCGCCTTCGTGATGATTGGTCTCGCCGGCACCGTCTTCGCGACGAGCCGCAAGACGCCGACTGATGAAAGCGAGAACCGAACCTTTACCACGCCAACCCTGATGAGCTTCCTTTTCATCGGCTTCTACGCGGGTTTCATCCAGGCCGGCGTTGGCTTCTTCATCATCTTCGCGCTCTCGGGCTTGCAGCACCTCCCGCTCGTGCGCGTGCACGCCTACAAAGTGGCGATCGTCCTCCTGCTGCAGCTCGCGGCGTTGCCTGTCTTCCTGCTGGGCGGTGCTGTCAACGCCACCGTCGGCCTGCTGCTCGCGGTCGGCCTCGCGGGGGGAGGCTTCATCGGCGCCCGCATCACGCTCAAAGGCGACGAAAAGCTCTTGCGCATCTTGCTCGCGCTCGGAGCGCTGGCACTCGCGTTCAAGCTCCTGATCTGATCTCGTCTCGCTCGAGGCAGCTCCCATGGAAGGAGAAGGGATGACTTCCTGGGGTTGTTCGCTCTCGCACATGCCGGTAGATTCCGAGGGCCGCTCCGTGGGCGCGAGCGGATACGATCGGCAGGAGAACGACGTGCATCCCATCCTCGTAGACTTCGGCACCGTGACGATCTTTGGCGCAAAGATCCCGATCGTCATCGGCAGCTACGGGCTGGTCTTCGCTCTCGCGATCGTCACCGGCTGGTTGTTAGCCAGAGCGCTCGGCACGAAGGTCTATCCCGATGCGCCGTGGATGGACCTCTACTTCGGCTCGATCGTCTCGGGTTTTCTCGGCGCCAAGCTCGCGAACGCACTCGTCTTTCTGCCAGATCTACTCGCCGGAAGAAAATCCTTCGCGGGCATCCTGCTGGGTGGCGGCGTCTGGCTGGGCGGCGCGATCGCAGGCGCCGGTTTCGCGTGGATGCTATCCCGGCGACATGGCCTCGACTTTGGCATCGTAACCAATGTCTTCTTCACGGGAATCCCGCTCGCGCACGGTCTTGGACGCATCGGCTGCTTGCTTGGTGGCTGCTGCTATGGTGGCGAGTGCTCGCTCCCGTGGGCGATCACTTATACCAGCGAACTCGCCCACCGACTCAACGGAACCCCGCTACATGTTGCATTGCACCCGGCACCGGTCTACGAGTTTCTCCTTGAAATGATGAACTTCGCGATCTGCTACACGCTTTGGCGTCGCAAGCCGAAGCCGTGGACGATCATGCCGGTCTGGCTCGGGCTGTATGGCATCGAACGCTTCGGCCTCGAGTTCCTGCGCTCTGACGCACGCGGCCAGTTCGGTTGGCTCACGACCAGCCAGTGGATCTCGCTGGCCATGGTTGTCGCGGCACTGACCTTCTTCGCGCTGCGTCGGCGGCGCGCACCCCGAGAAGACCCGGCAAGCAAGGCTCGCCGGCGCCGGCGGCGTTGAAACGGCCTTCAACCGGACCGTACGCGGCAACAACGACGTGACGACTCAGCGTGCACCACTGCCAAGCAGAACGACCTTGATCGTAAACAGGCAGATCCAAAGATCCATCAATGGCGTAGCCATCTTGATGTAAAATAGGTCGTACTTGAGTTTCTCGAGCGTATCCTCGGAGGAGGCGCCATAGCGATACTTCACCTGGGCCCAACCCGTGAGCCCCGGGCGCACATATTTGCGCAAGGTGTAGAAGGGAATCTCCTCCTCGAGCTGGCGCACGAACTCAGGACGCTCGGGACGCGGACCAACGAAGCTCATCTCCCCTCGCAGCACGTTGATGATCTGCGGCAGCTCATCAATGCGGTACTTGCGAATGAAATAGCCAACCCGCGTCACGCGGGGATCATCCTCCTGGGCCCAGATCGCTCGACCCTTCTCCGCATCCGGCACCATCGAGCGAAACTTGATCATACGGAAAGGGGCGCCATCCTTGCCCGACCGGATCTGGGTGTAAAACACCGGTCCGCGACTGTCGAGCTTGACGAGGAAGGCGGTGAGCAGCATCAAGGGGCTGGCGAGCACGAGCAGCACGAGAGAGAGCGCAAAATCCAGCAGGCGCTTGATCGCGTCGAGTAAGGGCGAACTTCGGAAACCGTCCGAAAAAATCAGCGCTGATGGAAGGAGGCTATCGACGCTAATCCGACCACTGGAGCGCTCGAGGAAGGCATTGTAATCCTCGATCTGGACGCCCTGAACCCGCAGGTCGAGTAAGCGCTGCACGGGCAGACGACCTCGCTTCTCCTTCATCGCGACGACGATCCGATCCACCTCCGACGGCGTGAGACTTTCGATACCTCCCGGCTGTTGCGGCAACATCGCCACGGGACCGGTCATCGCGGCTTGCGCATCCGTCTTGTCGCTGATGAAGCCTACCAGCGTGAAGCCCCCTGCGGTGTGGTCCGTGATATGGCGCACGACTTGATTGGCGAGCCGATCCTCGCCGTAGACGAGAATTCTCTCCTGAGTGAAGCCCGGCAGGCGGAGCCGCACGGCGACGATGCGTCCCGCCTCGGAGACCAACGGCAACGCGACAGCGCCTTCGGCCAGGACCGCCGCCACGGTGATGCCTCGAACACCGTAGACCATCAGGATCACGGCGGCAGAAACGCAAGCCAGCCCGAGGTTCAGAACGGCGGAGATCACGATCTCCTGGTGCGGCGAGCCAGAGAAGCGCTGGCGAGTCGACTGACCCAGACGCAGCGCGAGCGGAAGGGGGATCGCAGCCGCACCGAGACGAAGCAGGTCCGGCGGGGCCGCTTCGAGACCGCCAACAAGAACCGTCATCTGCCACAGCAAATAGAGCGCCACGAAGACGAGGCCACTCTCGAAGAAGAGGGGCCACAAGATGGCCTTGCGCGCTCCATTCGCTGGCTGCGTCAGTGTTCCCACGCTGGCAATCTAGGTCTCGCTCATCAAGTGGCAAGCCAGCTTGGATGCGTGCGGCAAGGCGTATTGTCATCCGCGCTGAACAACGCGGCATCGGGCGGATGAATCCGGAGCCCGCCTTGAAGGCAGTGGCTCTGCGCTGCGATCTTCGGCGCATGACCTCCACCGCGGAATCAAGATCACGCCGCGAGGGCCGATGAGCACTGTAGAACGAAGATCGTTGCCACGACTACGAAGGAGCCCGCAGATCGTCGCAGCGTACTGAAAAGGCGCTTCGATGGTCCGCAAACACTTTATTTGCTCCACTTGAGGCTACGTTCTAGGTCGAGACGATGGCCAACATTCTTCGCTCCACGGTGATCGGCCGCCCGTGGCGATCCCGGCTTGCTGGAGAGGTGCGATCCATTCCGATGACAAGCTTCGGAGGACTTCTCAGGGCGATCCATGGCGTGGCGAGCGAGCAGACTCTCGCCATGCCCATCCTCACCCTTCAGGGAGCCCGCGCGCTCGGGCAACCGCTCAGCATCTACCTCAAGGAGGCCTCGCGGCTGGCCGAAGGCCAAATCGCGCTCAAGCGGCGTTTTCCGCTCGACGTCGTTTTCGCCTTCCCGCATCCCCTCGAAGCGCTCCTACCCTGGGGCACAGAACTTGCCTATCGAGACGACGGCCCGCCTGTGGTCGCGCGAAACCCTCGCGGCGGCCTCGACGAGCTGCTCGCTGGACCCACTCCCGAGGCAGCGGGCGATCCGCGTCTTGCGGGAACTCTCGCCGCAGCAAGAGCTTTGGCCGGAACGTTTACCGGAGAGCTTCCCGTCGTGGGCGCTGTGCTCGGTCCGTTCTCGTTGCTGGCCCTGCTCCTCGGCAAACCCGCCTGGCGCATTCTCCTCGACACGAGCCCGGCCGAGCGCATGAGCCACCTTCCCCGTGCCATGGAACGGCTGGTCAGCTACACCGCCGGCTGGGCCGAAGCGCAGCGAAGCGCCGGCTGCGACCTCATCATGGTCTATGAGCCCTTCACTGCCGCGCGCGAGCTGGACGAGGAGATCGCCCTCACCTGCGCCCTGCCCGCCCTCGCGTCCTTGCTCAGGAGAGCACCGGCGCCACTGGGACTGTGCCTGCCCGGTCACTGCATGGCCTTGCTTCCCCACCTGCGCCGTCTCGAGTTCCCGATCGTCGCGATCTCCGCTGCAGAGTCGATCGACTGCGTTCGAAGAGCTCTCGGGGCAACTAAAGCCCTCCTCTGTGGCCTTGATGGCGCGGGCATGCTGACATGCAGCCCAGAAGAGCTGGAGCGCAAGTCACGGAACATCCTTGATCTAGCCGGCCCAGGCTTCATCCTCGGCAGTGCAGAGATGGAGCTGCCCTGGATCGTCTCCGATGCCCAAATCGACGCCGTCTTCCGAGCTGCTCACGCTTCCCGGGAAGCGACCATCGCCGGGACACAACGCTGAGACAGGGCACCCTGACAAAGGGATAACAATGTCATGCCCCTCGAGGGCAGATCAGCGTAGACTTCAGACACAGATCATGGGGGATGTCTCCGCGTTTTCCGAGGGGGAGAGCGCGATCGTCCGTCACGTTTAGCGTAGACGCGCTGGCAGAGGGCTGTTTCTTCTCTCGCGTCGCACGCGACCAGGGGTTGTGCATGCGCGCCTGGGGGAGACACAGCCATGCGAGAGCGGGGCGGGCGAGTCGTCATCACCGGTATGGGACCCATCTCGTCGATCGGTTCAGGGATCAGGGGCTTTTGGGACGGACTTGTCAAGGGTCGCGTCGGAGCACGCACCATGGACGACGTCTTCGACAAGAGGATCCGCTCGCGAGTTGGTGCTCCGGTCGAGGACTTCGAAGCCGGCAGCTACGACATCTCTGAACGAGAAGCGCGCCTACTCGACCCCGTCACCCTGTATGCCATCGCCGCTTCGACCCTCGCGCTTCGAGACGCGGGCTTCTCGCTCACGGCCTGTGAAGACCGCAAGGCCGGAATCCAGGTGGAGGGAGTCGACCCCAACCGGGTCGGCGTCATCATCGGAACGGGGATCGGCGGTTTATCGACGACCGAAGCCGCCCATAAGAAATGGATCGAGCACCTGCCGCTCACCGGTGCGGCGCGCTACGCGCTGCCGATGCTGATCCCCAACGCCGTCCCCGCTCAGGTAGCGATTCGCTTCGGTTTCCACGGCGAATGCAAGGCTGTCTCCACCGCTTGCGCGGCAGGGACGATGGCCATCGGCGATGCCTATCGTCTTGTCGCCAGCGGCGAGCTCGACCTCGCCATCGCGGGAGGCGCCGAGAAAACGCTGATCGATCGCGACGGCTTCAGTCTCATCGGCTTCGACCTGTTGCATGCCATGTCGACTCGCAACGATGACCCGCAAACGGCATCACGGCCCTTCGACGCGGACCGAGACGGCTTCGTCATGAGCGAAGGCGCGGGAATCTTGGTGCTTGAACGCGAAAGCCACGCTCTGGCCCGCGGTGCAAAACCTCATGTCATCGTCTCCAGCTACGCCGCGACCTGCGACGCCCACTCCATGCTGGCTCTCGATGCTTCGGGAGTCCAGATGGCTCGGGTCATGCGGCAAGCGATCAAGCACGCCCCGGAGATTAGCAACGAAGACATCGTCTACGCCAACGCCCACGGCACCTCGACCAGCATGAACGACGCGACCGAATCCAAGGCGCTCCACGCGGTTTTTGGAAAGAGAATCCGCGACATCGTCGTCAACTCGACAAAAGCCATGACGGGGCACGCCATCGCCGCCTCGGGCGCACTCGAGATCATCGCAAGTTCGCTGAGTCTCGCCTACCGCACGGTGCACCGCTGCGTCAATCTCGACCGGGTCGACCCCGAATGCGATCTCAACCTCCCGCGAGAGAACTGCTCCGTGCGGCCATGCGCCGTCATCAGTTCCTCTTTCGGCTTCGGGGGTCACAACGCCAGCGTCGTGCTGCGGGCCTTTTGACGATGCGCCGAGCCCGCCTTATCGCGATCCTCGCGGGCGCCGCTGGTGGCGCATCATGGCTTCCCTTCGGAATGGCGCCGCTTTATGTCGTTAGCGGCTTCCTGCTAATCCGCGCGCTGCGCCGCGCAACGACACAACGAGAGGCACTTCAGATCGGCCTGCTCTTTGGCGCTGCGCGCTACGCGCTCGCCGCGCATTTCCTGCTCACCCTCCTGCGCTACTCGCCCCTGGCCATCGCTTTCTACCTGATGGCGATTGTCTATATCCTGCCTTTCGCGGCGCTCGAATCCTGGGGCGCTTTCTGGCTCGAACAACGCACGCGGGTACCGCGAGCGATCGGCTTCGTCGTCCTCTACACCCTGCTCGAGAAGCTCCGCACCTTCGGCGAGCTCTCCTTCCCAGCCGATCTGCTGTCCAACGGCCTCGGCACAAACCCTGAGTGGCTCGGCTGGAGCTCTTTCGCCGGGCCTTTCGCAACATCGTTCTGGGCGTTCTCGACAGCGGCGCTAATCGACGGAGCCATGGCTCTTCACCGGAAGCAGCGACGAAGAGCGCTCGCGCTCGCGCTATCGGCCTGTCTCCTTTGGATCGCGCCATTGACGACCGCACCGATGTTTTCACCAGAACCTGCTGACGACCTACCCACGTTGCGGGTCGGAATCGTACAACCCTTCATCAAGGTGCAGGACAAGATCGACAAGACAGCCTGGCCACGGCTGTGGGCACGGCTCGAACGTTTGACCCGCCGGGCTGCTCAAGACGCGGAGCTTGTCCTGTGGCCCGAAAGCACGCGGCCGGGTCCTGTCATCTGGCAAAGCGGCACACCCTTCCGCGACGTGGCGATGGAGACTCTCTCCCGAAAGGTGGGCGTCCCCATTCTCTACGGCACCGATCTGATCAACTATGAAAGGCAGGGAGCCAAGGTCGTCTCCACACGCGTCTTCAACGGCGCGGCCCTCGTCACGCCCGAGGACGGTGCCGTCGACTGGTACGGCAAGCAGCGCCTGCTTCCTTTCGCGGAAAGCATGCCCTTCGGCGCGCTCTTCGGCTGGGATCCCGCGCAGCGCGCGCGGCGCCGGCGAAAGTCCCTGCTGACCGTGCTCGGCAACTACTCGCCGGGACCACGACCAACGGTCTTCGAGGTAGGAGTGGCCCGAATCGGTGTGCTCATCTGCTACGAAAGTTTCTACCCCGAGATCCCGCGGCGCTACCGGCAAGAAGGCGCGAATACCCTCGCCGTGATGACCAACGACGCCTGGTGGGGTCACGGCGTATTCCCCTACTGGCACGCGCGAATGGTCGCCGCCCGGGCGCGCGAGCTCGACATGCCCGTCCTTCGCGCGGCCAACAACGGCCTGTCGGGGCTGCTCACCCGCGATGGCGAAATGACGACACGTACGAAGCTCGATGAACTCACCACCTTGCGCGTGAAGCTGCGCCCTTCGGGGGCGAAGCCAACCTTCTATGCCCGGCATGGCGATCTCCTTACGCCACTGCTGCTGATCTTTCTCGCCTGTGCAAGCCTCCGGGCCCTGTGGCAACGCCGACGGGAGAGCACATACACCGCGGCAGCGGCCAGCTCGCAAGCTGTTGACAGCAAGCAAGCTCCACGAAAGACTTCTTCGACATGGTAGTTGATTAGCTATCGCAGCCCTTGAGAAGATGCGATCGCCTCGGGTATTTCCAGGGAGGGTCACGCCTCGAAAGGAGGCTTTTGTGGCACGAGTCATCGTTCTTGGAGCGGGCATCTCCGGGCACACGGCCGCGAGCTATCTGCGTCTGTGGCTAAGCCGAGAGCACGAGGTCATCGTCATCTCCCCCAAGGCGGACTACAACTGGATTCCGTCCAACATCTGGGTCGGGGTTGGCCTCATGCCCGTTCAGAAGGTCGTCCGCCCCCTTGCGCCCATCTACGAGCGCGCAGGAATCGAGTTCAAGCAGGCGCTCTGCCTGGGCGTGTATCCCGAAGGAAGGGAGGAGTCCCCCCAGCCCTTCGTCACGATTCGCCATACAAGCGCGGCCAGCAATGGCGAGCAGGAGAGTATCCCCTACGACTTTCTCATCAACGCCACGGGGCCGAAGCTCAAGTTCGAAGCGACCGAAGGGCTAGGACCGGGAAAGAACTCGCTCTCGGTTTGCACTCCCGGCCACGCCCTCGAAGCGGCGACCGCACTCGACGATGCTGTCGAACGGATGCGACGCGGCGAGCTGCAGCGTTTCTTGATCGGAACGGGACACGGCTCGGCAACCTGCCAGGGCGCAGCCTTCGAGTACATCTTCAATCTCGAGTTCGAGCTGCGACGCCGGGGCGTCCGCGAACGAGCCGAGCTGTGCTGGATCTCAAATGAGTACGAGCTCGGAGACTTTGGCATGGGCGGCATGCACTTCAAACGCGGCGGCTACGTCACCCACAGCAAGATCTTCACCGAGTCGCTCTTCGCAGAACGAGGGCTGGAGTGGATCACTCGTGCTGCGGTTCAAAAAGTCGATGCGGGGTGCGCCCACTATCTGACCCTCGACGGCCGAGAGGAAAGCCATGCCTTCGATTTCGCCATGTTGATCCCTGCCTTCTCGGGCGTGGGTCTCAAGGCCTACGGGCGTGAGGGCGACGAGATCACCTCGGAAGTCTTCAATCCAGGCGGGTTCATGTATGTCGATGGCGCCTACGACAAGAAGCCCTACGAGGATTGGGATGCGGAGGACTGGCCGCGGGTCTACCAGTCACCCGCCTATGCCAACCTCTTTGCATGCGGCATCGCTTTCGCGCCGCCGCATGCCATATCGAAGCCGATGAGCACCGCATCGGGAGTTTCCATCTTCCCGGCAGCCCCCCGAACGGGCATGCCCTCTGCGACGATCGGGCGGGCCGTGGCCCGCAACATCGTGGACATGGTGCGGGGCGCCCCGAAGCCACGGCACCGGGCTTCGATGGCCCGCATGGGCGCGGCCTGCGTTGCCTCGGCTGGAGCTAATCCTTTCCACGGAACGGCCGCCGCCATGACCGTTTACCCGATCATCCCGGACTTCAAGCGCTACCCCGAAACCGGCAGAGACACGAACTACACCTTCGGCGAGATCGGCCTCGCGGGGCATTGGATCAAGCACATCTTGCATCACGTTTTTCTCTACAAGGCCCAACTCAAGCCGGGCTGGCGCTTCATCCCGGAATAGGAGCCGCGACGATGGCCGATAACCAAAGACCGTACGGCGCTGCCTTCTTCCCGCCAAAGCCGACGCGAAGCACGCGTTTTTGGCGCACCTTCCTGCCCTGGCAAATCGTGCGCTTTTTGATCCTCAACTTGAAGATGATGCGTATCATCTTCCGCGGACATTGAGCCCCTCTTGCACGACAAACGCACTGAAGTCACGCCGCTCTGATCCCGCATCAGCCGCGCAAGAACACTACCAACCGCCAACGGACTCTCCGAAACGTGCTGCCATCAACGCGAGATCACTCCCGTCGACGCGGCCATCTCGATCGAAGTCGGCGCGCGGATCGTAGGCGGCGTCCAACGAGGACGCACCAAAAGCCCGCCCCAGCAACGAGAGGTCGAAACCATCCACGCGTCGCGAGTTATTTGCGTCGACCAGGCGGGCTCCCTCCTCGCAGGCGTCCCCGATGCCGTCCGCATCGAAGTCGTCCTGGTCCGGATTGGCGAGAGCGGGACAGTTGTCGCAGGTCCAGGTCGTGAAGGAAAGATTGACGTCATCAATGAACCAACCGGTGCCGGAGACAGAGTTGTCGCTCGCAAAGCGCCAGCGCAGATCCAGGTCCTCGCCGGCGAGGCTCGAGAGGTCAACCTCCACGCGATGCCAGCCGCCGGAGCTACCGGACCAAGCGGCGCGACCTGCAAGGGGCGAACCCTGACCGGATGCGAGGGTCGCGTTGTAGGCTCCTACGATCATCAGCGCTCCAGCGTCGTTCCAGCTCATGCCGTCGGTACTGTACTCGAGCACGCCGCCGTCATGATTCGCCTCGCAATCGTAGCGCTGCTGGAAGGCCAGTCGGCTGTGCGCGGGAAGCTGCGGAATGTGCTTCATACGCAACGCGCTATCCGCCACACTGGCCGAAGCGGTGACCTGCCAGGAATGGCTCGGCGAAGCGGCGAAAAGAGTTGATAGCGCCCATGGATTGGCGCCAGCGAGCTCTTCGTGGGTCCAACCCCCAACACCCGCCTCCATATCATCTCTATAGACACTTTCAACGAAGGCCGTGCCGACCTCGAGACGGAAAGAGGAGCTGCCAGCATTGACGCTGCCGCTGGCGGACATCTGCAGCGTGAGATCTATGGCCTCGCCACAGGGGTAGTTGGGATCGAGCACAAGTGTGAAATGCGGCATGAGCGAGCGCCGCGTCTGCCCCACGAGCAGGTCAGGCCAATCGCTCTGTGCGTCGCTGATCGCCACCAAAGGCGTGACGGTCCGCAACGTCCCACTGACGCCGGCGGCATCCGCCCGACCATCGTTGCGCACATCGACCTCAAGCAGAACTTCTTCCCCTGGATCAACGACGTGGGGTCGATCTCCACCGGGCTCATCGACGCTCTGTCCTGCGTAATTCAATACGGGCCGTGCCGCACCGCAGGCCGTAGCATCGATCCCATTGACGATCATAGCCCCGCTACCGACGGGATCGAGCCAGTCAGACAGGCGACTTTCCGCGCTGCCGCCACCGGTCCACGAAGCATCGAACCTGCCGTACTCATCCCAACCATCGAGCGCGTCACAACCCGCCGTTCCATGATGAAGCTGACCGACGATGCGACTGTTCTGGTCGAACAACGGTGAGCCGGAGGACCCGCTCTCAGTGGTTCCTTGCTCCCACTCGGTGACGCGCCAATGCCAAGGCGCTGCCGGCGGGGTACCCACGAGCGGATCCACATCATGGCAGATTTTCTTGACGTCTCCTTTGGCGTGATGAATGCCCGTTGACTCGGTCGCCGGTGTGGCGACGCGGCTCCAGCCGTTGAAGTAGACCTTCCACTCTGGCGGAGGCGTCTGGTCGAGCTCGAGCAAGGTAACGTCGCTCTCCGACCAGCTCGCCAGGACCTTCGAGCCGCTCATGGTTTGGGCCAGGCTGCCCGTCCCGCTGCCGCAGCTTGCGCGCTCGTAGTTGAAGTAGAACACGGTCGCCGCAGCCGCCGATGCCGTGCTGAGGCAGTGGTGCGCGGTGAGCAATAGATTGCGGCAATCATCCGCGGTGGTGTTAATCAACGTACCCGTGCATAGAAAGGTTGAGGAAATCAACATCCGTACGACGCCACGCTTTTCATCCTGCCACTCGGCGCCAAGAGGGCAGTTGATGTCGATGTTGCACGCACCGGCTGCCTTATCGACCCCTCGCTCAACAGCATCGAAGAGCGGACGGTAGCCATGGGAGACACTGCTGAGCACGAGATCCGGCTGAGCGCCTGCCAGCTCAGCGGGCCAGTACAGCTCGACGACGGCGCTCGACCCCGCAATGGCGGGCAACCAGAGCTGCCCATGGCGCCGCACGTCCTTGTGACGGTAGGGCCCGAGCACGATACGGCCCGCGGGATCATAAGCGTAAAGCTCGGCGCCTGGAGCAAGGCGAAATACGCCGAAGCCAAGACCAATCCACAGCGCACCTTCCGATGACACTCTCAGTCGCCACACTCGTCCCCCACCCGGCAGATCTTGCCAGCTTCCGCCCTGCGTGGGGGAGAGATGGACCTTGCGCGCCACGCCAACGCGAAAGGGGATGTCCGTTCCCTCGTTCGCCTCGTCCTCGGCAAGGAGCGCTGACAGGTCGATGGCATCCATCTGAAGCTGCGCCACATCCCCCAACGACTCCAGCCCGAGCCCCGCATCAAAGGAAGGTGGCCTCTCGGCGAAAGCGAGAGAGGATGTCAAGAGAATGCTCGCGAGGAGAAATCCAACCCGGCGGATCCCACACGAACCCATACCCACCTCCCGCGTCAAAGGGCGCTGCGCCGAGCGCAGATAACTCATTGCGGACGGCATCGAACAGTCTTTGTACGGAATATAGGGTGCTTCTAGCCTTCGTGCCCGCGTCAATCAGCCTGGATGCCGGTCGCGGTAGAGCTTCTCGCAGGCATCTCGTTTGACCTTACCCGAGGTCGTACGCGGGATACGCGGCACAAAGAGGACGTCATGCACGGGGATGCCAAAGCGGGCGAGCACGAAACGTTTGATGTCGTTGACCAGATCCTGCTTGTCCGAAGCGATGAGACGTTCGACCCAAGCCTCGATCGCGGCGAACTCGATGTTCTTCAGCCAGCCGCGCGGACCGCCCTCCTTCATGAAGCGTTCGAAGTCGCGGATCTTTTGCCGCACCTGGTGAGACATCCGGGCGAGCGGCACGGTCATGATGATCATCTGCTCCTTCCCCTCGACGCAAAGGGACAACGCATGCACCTTGCCACGCTCGAGAAAAGGAAGCTGTTCGAGATCAGCGACGATGTCGTGGGAGTAGTAGTTCTTCCCGTTGATGATGATCAGGTCTTTCAGGCGACCTGTGATGTAGATCCGTCCCTCCTCGTCACGCGTGCCGAGGTCCCCCGTCCGCAGCCAACCATCGAAAAAGAGCTCTTCGTTGGCCTCCGCATCGAGATAACCATCGCAGACCGAGCTTCCCTTGAGCCACAGCTCCCCGATCGCTCCTGCCGCGCAGTCGCTCCCCGTTTCATCCACAATACGCAACCGGAAGTCGCTGACAGGATAGCCAACCGAGGGCACTTCGATGCCATCGACCTGACGGGTCACGATGGGCTCTTGATGGCGCG
>CAYSMT010000002.1:0-22913 GCA_964432135.1 uncultured Acidobacteriota bacterium | reverse complement strand
CGGCACACGGGGGTCGGGTCGAGCTCGATGACGCACCCAAAGGCGGCGCTGTCTTCCGCATGATCCTGCCGCGAAGCGGCGAGGAGAGCTGAGAAGGTGAAACGCAAGGCATCAATCCTGGTCGTAGATGATGATGCTTCGATGAGGCTCGCAATGGCGCGCGTGCTTCAACGGGCGCACTTCGAGGTGACGAGCTGCGGTTCTCCTTTACAGGCCCTCGAGGCGCTCAAGTCGCGCCCTTGGGACGGGATGGTAAGCGATATCCGCATGCCGAGCATGACGGGACGCGAGCTTCTCGAGGAGGCGCTCACCGTCCGGCCGGAGTTGAAGGTCGTCCTCGTCACCGCCTTTGGTGCCGTAGCCGATGCGGTTGATGCCATTCGCCACGGAGCGAGCGACTACTTGCTCAAGCCCTTCGCTCCCGATGCGCTGGCGAGCGCGCTGCGTCGCTGTCTGGAGGAGGAGAAGGCTTCCGCCGAGACGGCGGGTGAGGGCCCCGAGTTGATTGGGGAGGACCCCGTCTTCAAGAAGTTGGTCGCTCAGGCCGCTCGTGCCGCCGAGACCGATGCGACGGTGCTCGTTACGGGTGAGAGCGGTACAGGCAAGGAAGTCATCGCGCGGATGATCCATGCGCGCAGCGCTCGCTCGCGCGGCCCCTTCGTCGCGGTGAACTGCGCAGCGCTGCCGGGTGAGCTGCTCGAGGCTGAGCTCTTCGGCGTGCGTAAGGGGGCGTACACGGGAGCCGATCGTGATCGGGAGGGGCACTTCCTGCGCGCGAACGGCGGCACCTTGCTGCTTGATGAGATCGGAGATTGTCCACGACCACTCCAGGCCAAGTTACTACGGGCCCTCGAAGAGCATGTTATTGCGCCGCTCGGTGCTAGTGAACCTCAGGCGGTTGATATTCGGGTCATAGCGGCGACCCATCAAGATCTCGTGCAGGCCGTCTCGGCGGGGGAGTTTCGCCAAGATCTCTATTTCCGCTTGCGGGTCATTCCGCTCGAGGTGCCGCCATTACGCCGTCGCCGGAACGACATACCCTTGCTCGCGGCACATCTGGCGGAGGAGCTCGCTATCCGTACGGGCCGGCCGGCACCGGAGCTCAGTCGCCGCGCGATCCGCCGACTTTGTGAGCACCCTTGGCCGGGCAACGTCCGCGAGCTACGGAATGTCATCGAACGGGCTGTCGTGCTTGATCGCAGTGGACGGATCGAAGTTAGCGATCTCTTCCTTGATGAGTGGGGCGACGCGGGAGACGCTGCGCGCTTATCTGCAGGTATGACCATCGCCCAGGCAGAGCGACGGCTGATCGAGACGACCCTCGACGCGGCTGGCGGTAACCGCACGCGCGCTTCAGCGATGCTTGGCATCTCTGTCCGCACGCTGCGCAACAAGCTCAAGCTCTTCCGGGAGGAAGAAGCTGCCGCATCGGTGTCAAGCTGATGACGCTCTTGCCGGAGAACTGGCGGAAAGAGGCCGTCATCGCTCGTGTTTCCGAGCCTTGGCTTCGGCACGCGCTTTGCTTCCAAGACCCGCGTTGCCCACGGAGCGCTTTGCTGCGCGGCCGCCGCTGTGCGCTCCAAAGACTGTGTGCGTCGGTCGTGAGGAGGAGAAGACGGTGAGCATACAAGGTGCCGGATCGGACGCCTTTATTGAGCAGATCAGGCGCGCGATGGACGTCATCTCCCGTCGCCAGCAGCTCGTGGCTGCGAACGTCGGCAATCTCGATACGCCGGGCTACCACGCTGTCGATCTCGACTTCGACAAGGCCCTCCAGGAGGCCGTGCGCGAGAGCGTGCCCACCGTGTCGCAGGCGCTTCGCTCCCGTGAGGTTGAGGGGCTCACAGTGCGTCCCGATGGCAACAACGTCAGCCTCGATCGAGAGATGCTGGCTCTGGCGCAGACCAAGCACCGTTACGAGGTCTCAGCGAATCTCGTTCGCCAGCGCATTCGGCTGATGCGCTATGCGATCTCTGAAGGGAAGGCGATCTGATGGCGCTCTCTGATGCGGTTCGGGTGGCACGTAGCGGGCTCGAAATGCAACGAGCGCGCATGGAGATCATCTCGTCCAACCTGGCCAACGCCCAGACGACGCGCACGGCGGAGGGTGGCCCCTATCGGCGTCGCCTGCCCATCATCGAGGCCGCTCCGCTCGAGAGCCATTCTTTCTCGGAGCTTCTCGATCGCAATCTGCAAGGCGTCGAGGTCGTTGACGTGGAGGCAGACCAGAGGCCGCCGGTTCTGCGTTTCGAGCCGGGGCATCCCGACGCAGATGCGCAGGGTTATGTGGCCTATCCGAATGTCAACCCCGTCGAGGAGATGGTCGACATGATCTCGGCCGTTCGCTCCTATGAGGCCAACGTCAAGGTCGTCAAGGCCGTCGGTGAAATGCACAAGAGCGCTCTATTGATTTCGCGATGAAGGGAGAACTAGATGAGTGGCGCAGCGATTCATGACTACGGCCGTCTCAGCCAGGTCGGGCTCGAGCCCCAAGTCGATAACAAGCCGCTCAGAGAAGGGCAGGAAGCGGGCAAGAGCTTCGGGGATGCGCTGGAGAGCGCGTTGCAGAAGGTCGATAGCTCCCTCGAGAGCGCCGATCAGATGGCGACGGGCTACATCTCTGGCGCAGGCGGTGATCTACACGATGTGTTGATCCGGATGGAGCAGGCTGATCTGCAGTTTCGGACGATGATGCAGGTTCGCAACAAGCTCCTCGAAGCCTACAAAGAAATCATGAGAATCCAAGTCTGAGCACTCCTCAGCCAAGCGGCTTCGGGCTGCTCTGGCGGAATCGATAAGCGATGAATGAATTTCTCGAACAGTTCACCAAAGCCTGGGACGCCCTCTCCCTGCGTCAGAAGGCGAGCCTGTTCGTCTCTGCCGGACTGACAGTGGTTGCTGTTCTCGCCGTCGTCTGGTGGGCGCGCTTGCCGACTTGGGCGCCCCTGCAGACAGGCCTCGACGCCAAAGACGCCCAGGTGGTGATTCAGGAGCTTCAGGCGGCGAAGATCAAGGTGAACACCGCCGATGGGGGTGCGACGATCGAGGTGCCAATCGAGATGGTCGATCAAGCGCGCCGTTTGCTCGCGAGCAAGGACTTGCCCGCGGGTGTCTACGGCTCGACAGATGATCTCGTCATTGGTGCTGGTTTGGGCGAGTCCAGCCGGACCATCGAGTACCGCTTGAAACGCTCGCTAGAATCGCGTTTGGCACGCACCCTGGAGGAGTTCACTTGGATCCGTCATGCTCGTGTGCACCTGACTCTTGGTGGGAACAGTCCCTTCGTTGATGACAAGGACGTCGCCAAAGCATCGGTGCAGCTTACCGTGCTCAAGGGCTTCCAGCCGACTTCCGCTCAAGCGCAGGGCGTCGTCAACACGGTGCGCGATTCCGTGCCGGAACTCGTCGAGGAGCACATCAGCGTCGTCGATCAGTCAGGACGACCGATCGTTGATGGTCAGGCCATGGCGGCTGGTGGCGGTGTCGCGGCCAGTCGTCAGCTCGAGATCAAGAACGCCGTCGAGCGCGACATCAACAAGAAGATTGCCTCTGTTCTTGTGCCGCTGGTTGGAATGAATGGCTATGCGATCCGGACCGATGCGACCTTGGACCACCAGAAGACCAAGCGTTTTCTCAAGACCTACGACCCCGATCGCTCCGTTCTTATCTCGGAATCCAAGAGCAAGGAAAAGACGAACTCCGGTCGCGATCGGAACGGGGGTGGTGCGCCAGGCACGGCAACCAATCTTCCTGGTGGGCAGGGTGTGCGGGGAGGAGGCACATCGAGCTCCTCGCAGAACTCGACGCAGCAGAACAGCTATCAGCCTTCTTTCGAAGAGACGACGATCGAAGAGCCCTCGGGCACTGTTGAACGACTTTCGGTCTCGGTTGTCGTCAACCACAAGCAGGAGGTTGAGGAAGGTAAAGAGGAGGCCAGCATCGTTCCCCGTAGCGAGGAGGAGATGCAGCAGCTCGATCGTCTGATCAAGGCGGCGATGGGCTTCGACGAGCAGCGCGGCGACGTGTTGGTTTTGGCGCAGCAGGCCTTCCAGCCGGCGCCGGTTGTGGAAGCGCCAGAGGCTAGCGACCCTCTGAGCTACTTGCCCTTGGTCAAGTGGCCGGCGTTGGTCGTGCTCTCGCTTGTCGCGTTCTTCCTCTTCTACAAACCCACCCTCAAAACGGTGCAGAGCATGCTCAGCACGAAGAGCCACGCTGCGGCCGAGGATGATGCGAGCGCGGAGCTCGAGCGCCAGCTCCAGATCGGGCCGCCGTCACGTCTCGAGCTGATGCGCCAGCGTCTCGCCAAGCTGGCTGCGGAGGAACCTGAAGGCATGGCCCAGACGATGCGTGTTTGGCTCAACGAGGAGGCCGAGTAGGTATGGCCGAGCAACTCACAGGAACGCAGAAGGCGGCGATCGCTCTCTCACTGATGGGAGAGGATACGGCCGCGCTTGTGCTCAAGAATCTTGAGGATGACGAGGTGCGAGCCATTACGATGGAGATCGCACGAACCAAAATGATCGATCCGAGCGAGCACGAGGAGATCGTTGAAGAGCTCTACCAAATGATCCAAGACTCGCGGGGACTCGAGCTTGCGGGTCCCCCGCTGGCCAAGCGCCTGCTCGCCTTGGCGCATCCGGAGGATGCCGACCGATTGATCCATGCCCTCGAGCCCAAGCGGACACGAGATGAAGATGAGGAGGGACCGCTGGCGCCGCCGCCCGAGCTGCCGGATACCGTCGTTGCGGCACCAGCCAAGCGGATTGCGATGCTCCTTGGTGAAGAACCACCCCAGACCGTCGCGTTGGTCTGCGCGTTGCTTCCCCCGAAGAAGGCCGCGCGGATCATGTCGATGATGGAGGCCCAGCGTCGCCTCGATGTGACGCGTCGCATGGCCTCGATCTCAGAGATTCAACCTGATGTCGTGGCGCGGATCGGCACTGTGCTCGAGGAAGCCCTCATGGCTCTGAGTGAGGAGCCGCTTGTGCCGCTCGACGGCGTGCAGGCGGCCTCGGACGCATTGCAGGGGCTTGGGCGAGCTACGGGACAGGAAATCGTCGATGAGCTCGGCGAAGAGCACCCGGAGTTGGCGAAGCAATTGCGGGACATGCTCTTCACCTTCGAGATGCTCAAGTCGCTCGGGGACCGAGATGTGCAAGAGGTGCTCAAGCAGGTCGATCGCGGTGCCCTCTCGCTGGCGCTCAAGGGTGCAGACCCCGAGATGCAGATTCTCTTCTTCCGCAACATGTCCGAGCGGGCTTCCCAAATGCTCAAGGAAGAGATGGAGTTTCTTGGGACGCCAAAGCTTTCCGAAATCGAGACCTCCCAGCGCATGATCATCGATCTCGTGCTCAAGCTCGAGAAGGAAGGTGCGATCACGATCGAGGAAGACGCCGTTGTCTAGGGGAAGACTCATCGTGGCACCTGAGGGACGACCTTATCGACCGTTGGTCCGCGATGGCTATGAGGACCTGAGTGAGGCGCAGAGTGAGATCGAAGCGGCCATCGCACGCGGATATGAGGAAGGGCTGGCACGTGGTCGCGAGGAGGCGCTGGCCGAGCTGGAGTCCCAACGCGCAGCATACCGTAAGAGCATCGAGCTCCTCGCAGGATTGCGCAGCGAGCTGATTAAGGCGACGCGGCGGGAGATCATCGACCTTGCTCTATTAGCGGCCTCACGGATCGTGCGCCATAGGATCGAAGATAGCGACGAGGTTGCCGTGCGTATCGCGGAGGAGGCTCTCTCTCAGGCTCATGATCGCCACAGTTGCACGCTGCGCGTCCATCCGAAGGACCTTGAGAGTCTGCGACAAAGCGAGCTGCTGCGACGCGAGCGTTCCGTTGAGCTTCTCGCTGACCCGCAGATTGCCCGCGGGGGCGTCGTGGTGGTCAACGGCGAAGAGGAAGTCGATGGTCGTCTCGAGACGGCGCTGAGCGTGCTCGCAGGTGTTGTGCGGGATCAGCAATGAACACCATTGCCGAGGATCTTCGCTTGCGATTGAGTGAGACCCGCGACCGGATCCGGGGGGTCGACGTGCTGCGTCGTGCCGGCCGCGTAATCCGGGCCATCGGGCTGGCCGTCGAGAGCCTCGGTCCTCGAGTCGCTGTGGGCGAGGAGTGTCGTCTCGAGGATGCTGACGGGGTACTACTTTCTTATGCGGAGGTCATTGGCTTCGAGGGACCTCGGGTGTACTCGATGCCGGTCGATCCCGTACGCGGTTTGCGTCACGGCAACCGGGTTGTTGCCACCGGCCGGCATCCCCGTGTGAGTGTGGGCGACGCCCTTCTCGGTCGGGTGCTCAATGGCATTGGAGAGGCTATCGATGGCCAGGGAGCCCTGCTCTGTGAGCGCAGCGTGTCGATCTATGGTGATCCCTTGCCGGCACTCGAGCGTCCGAGGATTTCCGAAGCAATGGCCACCGGGATTCGGGCGATCGATGGCTTGCTGACGCTCGGCCGCGGACAACGGATCGGGATCTTCGCGGGGGCAGGAGTGGGCAAGAGCCGGCTGCTCGGCGGCATCGCTCGCAATGCCTCAGATGATGTCATCGTCATCGCACTCGTCGGCGAGCGCAACCGCGAGGTGCGGGAGTTCATCGAGTGCGAGCTGGGAGAGGCTGGACTCAAGCGTTCCGTTGTATTCGTAGCGACCTCTGATGAATCGCCGCTGCGTCGCGTGCGTTGTGCGCTCGCGGCAACGACCGTCGCTGAAGATTTTCGATCGCGGGGCAAGAAGGTCACGCTATTGATGGACTCACTGACTCGCGTCGCGATGGCGTTGCGCGAGATCGGCCTGGCCGCAGGCGAACCGCCCTCGACCAAGGGCTACACGCCTTCGGTATTTGCGTTTTTGCCTCGGTTGCTTGAACGAGCGGGGAGGGATGCCTCTGGCGGTGCTGTCACGGGAATCTACACGGTTTTCGTCGAAGGCGACGACCTGAACGATCCCGTATCCGATGCGTCTCGAGCCATTCTCGACGGCCACATCGTGCTGGCGCGCTCGCTCGCTGAGCGCTCGCACTATCCGTCGATAGATGTGCTGGCCTCGACTTCCCGTGTCATGAATCAGGTTGTTCCTGGGAAGCAGGAGTTTTTCGCGCGTCGGATGCGTCGCCTCATGGCGATCTATCGTGATAATGCCGATCTCGTCGCCATCGGTGCCTACCGTCAGGGTGCGGACCCGGAGCTGGATGAGGCCGTGAGGTGGCGTCAAGCTATCCAGGACTTCTTGCAACAGGATCTGACCTTGCCGAGCACGATGGAACAGACTCGCCAGGAGCTTGCACACATCGGATCTGAGGAGGATGTGTCGCGATGAGCAGTTTTCGTTATCGCCTCGACCTCCTGCTGCGTCTCGCCCGCGTACGAGTCAGCGAGCACCGGCGTGAGTTGGCGTTGGTCCTGCGGGAGGTCGCAGGGCTTGAGGCCAGTGCCGCGCTGTGTCAAGAGAAGATCCGAGACAACGACCGCGAACTCGTCCTTCGTCGTCACAAGGGCATTACTGGGGGCGAGCTTGCGCGATTCCACGATGTCGCTGAGCGAGCAACGGGTCGGTTGCGCATGATCGAGGATCGCCTCGTCGCACTACTTGATCGGGAGAGTGAGCTGCGGAGCCTGCTCAAAGCGGCTTCCCGAGAGGTTAAGGTGCTCGAAAAGCAGTACCGAGAGCAGGAGGCCGCGTATCTGCGGGAGCTTGCCCGCCGGGAGCAGGCGGGAGTTGACGACGTAGTTCTTGTACGCAAGGCCCGTGACGCCCGGCATGCGGGGCAGACGGAGAAGCAGCAATGCGTCGTATCTTGATGGCCGTCCTGGCGGTGGCCGTGCTGGCCAATGTGGTTCTCGTACTCGATGCGTTGACCTTTGGAGCCCTCGTTCCGCCTGCGGGCGCGCAGTCGCTGCCTCCGGTCGATACGGCAACTTCCGAAGGAAGCGAGCAGCCCTTGCATCCCGCGGACGCCGGGCCGCAGACCGAGAAGGAGACCTATCGTCGTCTTGTCGATGAACTCGTTACGCAGCGCGATCGCCTCGAGCAGCGGGCTCGGGAGCTGCTTGAGCGCGAACGCCAGCTTTCTGTTCTGCGCGATGAGCTCAAGACGGAGCGCGATCAGATTGAAGCTGCGCGTCAGGAGCTCGTGAAAGAGAAAGAGGACTACTTGAGTCTCGGGAGGCCGAACTTCGATCGCCTGCTCAAGGCTTATGAAGGCATGGACCCGGAAAACGCCGCCGCTGCGCTTGCCGAACTCTATGGCAAGGATCGCAAGGTTGTCATTGACGTGCTGCTTGGCCTCAAAGCGCGCCAAGCCGCGCAGACTCTCGATGCACTCGCAGCGATCAAGCCGAAGATTGCCGCCGACATTTCATTCCAGATCTGGAGTCAGGACCCGAAGATCAAGCGCTAGCAGGCAAGCTCCGCTCGCACGAATCGCTCCTCAACAGCGAGGGCAACAGCGGCTGCGAGGGCTGTTCTCAAGAAGATAATCAGAGCGCTCATACTCCCGCCACGAAAACAACCACAGCATCGATGCGAGAGTGTTGGAGGGCGTAGCCGTTCACAGATTGAACCGCAGACTTCCAGCGCCGCCATGTCAGATCATGGCGGTCCGAATGCATACTTCCCATCCTTCAACGTGACCTTTGGCGGTCGTCTGTGACGCTCGAAGAATGTCTGGCCTTCCTGGAGCTTCTTCCAGAAGCTGCACAGAGGGATTTGGAGTGGCGCGCCATCTTGACTACGGTCATCCGGAATGGGAATACATGAACACGAAAGAAGGGTGGGTCATTGCGCAGGTTCGCATCTGCTATTGCGTAGATCTCCTCCATGCATGCGTCGGTCATCGCGTAGCAACCGATGGACACGCAGTTTCCACGGATCATCAAAGCGCTACCCGTCCGCCCGTGGTGCCAATCACCCTTGTCGCACTGAGTCGTGAAAAGTGGTCGGTGCCTTTTTACAGAAGGTCATGCGGCGAATGCGGGTTAAGCTAAACGGTCGTTCCGAGGGAGACGGCGGAGGGATCAAGATGCGTTCTGGCGTGATGTGGGTACGGGTACTGGGTTTCGTCGTTATTGTGTTGTTGGTCGGGTGCACCGCTCCGCCGACATCTGAAAAAAGGGTGGTGCGCGGGCGATCGGCGCTGGCAGTTCCCGAGGCAAGGGCCGCCGAGATCGGTGCGGCGGTACTGCGCGAGGGTGGCAACGCTGTTGACGCCGCCGTTGCGGTGCATTTTGCGCTGAGCGTGACCTTTCCTGTTGCCGGAAACATCGGCGGCGGCGGCTTCATGCTCATCAGCGTTCCCGGTGAGGGTGAGTTCGCTCTCGACTACCGCGAGACGGCGCCGGCGGCGGCCGGTCCCGATCTCTTTCTCGACAAGCAGGGTGAGGTCGTCGAGGGTCTAAGCTTGCGCAGTCATCTTGCTGTCGGCGTGCCGGGCAGTGTGCGCGGGATGTGGCAGGCTCACCAGCGCTTTGGCCGGCTTGAGTGGAGGCGTTTGCTGGCGCCGGCGATCGAGCTTGCCGCGCAGGGTTTCCGGCTCGACGAGTGGACGGCGGCCTCCTTCGCTCGGGCTCGGGATAGCTTCGCGCGTCTGCCTGAGCGATACGCGCGGGTCAACAACTTCGCTGCCACCTTCCACGGAGAGAAGGGGCAACCTTTCGTCCAGCCCGAGCTCGCCGCAGTCCTGCGGCGTATCGCGGAGAAGGGAGCTCAGGGATTTTACGAGGGAGAGACGGCACGGCTCATCGCGGCGGAGATGCGCCGCGGTGAAGGCTTGATCACGGAGCGGGATCTTGCGGACTACAAGGCGAAGTGGCGCGAGCCCGTCGAAGGCGAGTACCGGGGATATCGCATCGTGTCGATGTCGCCTCCGTCATCGGGTGGCATTGCTCTGATCGAAATGCTTCACATCTTCGAGAGTTTTGATCTTCCCGCATGGCACTCGGTCCAGCATCTGCACCTCGTCGCGGAGATCGAGAAGCGTGTTTTCGCCGATCGAGCGGAATATCTCGGCGATACGGATTTCTACCCCGTTCCGATCGCGCGCCTGATTGACAAGGACGCATGCCGAGAGCGCGGAGCCGACATTTCTCTCGAGCACAAGTCCGCCCCGGACTCGATGGCAGCCGTCACGTTGCCCCGGGAGAGCCTGCAGACAACCCATTTTACCATCGTGGACGCTGACACGATGGCTGTGACCAATACAACGACTCTCAATGCGGCCTACGGAAGTGGGCTCGTTGTCGAGGGTGGTGGTTTCTTGCTCAACAACGAAATGGACGACTTCTCGGCAAAGCCGGGCGTTCCCAACCTCTTCGGTGTGACTGGCGGGGAGGCCAACAAGGTCGAGTCCGGAAAGCGCATGCTCTCCTCGATGACGCCGACTCTCGTTTTTGATCCCGAGGGGCGTTTCTATCTCGCCCTTGGTAGCCCCGGCGGGCCGACGATCATCACGACTGTATTTCAGGTCATCAGTAACAAGATCGACTACGACATGCCGCTTGCGAAAGCTGTCGCGGCGTCGCGTTTCCATCATCAGTGGCCCCCGCGCAAGGCAAGTGCTGATCCCATTTGCGTTGAGAGTCGAGAGGAGTACGCCCTGCCGGCAGAGCTGCTCACACGGCTCGAGACAATGGGTTACACGATCGAGACCGTGCCGCGTCTTGGCGATGTGCAGGCCGTCGGTATCGAGGGGGGAGGTGCCGTCGGTGTTGCAGATCCTCGCCTCGTCGGTCGTTCGGTCAACCTTGAGCACCAGCCCTAGGTCCGCGTGTGCGGAGCGGCCCCACGGTGCTGCTTGCGGGGAGTGGGGAAGCCGTCCTCGCCTTTCTCGAGCAGATAGGAGACTTCGATGACCCAGCGGCCGATCTATCTCGATTACAACGCGACGACGCCGATCGACCCCGAGGTTGTCGAGGCGATGCGGCCTTATCTCGAGGAGCATTTCGGTAATCCCTCGAGCTCCCATGCCTACGGTCGGCTTGCACGCGAGGCGGTTCAGCAGGCCCGAGAGCAGGTCGCCGAGCTGATCGGCGCCGCCCCTGATGAGATCGTCTTCACCTCTGGCGGCAGCGAGGCGAACAACATGGTCATCAAGGGAGTCGTCGCCCGGAGTCCGGGCCAACGTTGCCGCCTCGTCACGAGCGCGGTCGAGCACCCCGCGGTGCTCGAGCCCTGCCTGGCACTCGAGGAGCTCGGTCACCAGGTCGAGATTCTGCCTGTCGATCGATACGGCTGGCTCGATCCGCAGCGTCTGACCTCCGTATCGGAGCGAGGCACGGTGCTTGTCACGCTGATGCACGCCAACAACGAGGTGGGGACGATTCAGTCCGTTGGTGAGGTTGCCGAGTGGGCCCACGCACGGGGAATCAGCGTCCACACGGATGCCGCACAGTCTATCGGCAAACTCGCAGTGAGCGTGGACGAGCTTGGTGTTGACTTCCTGAGTCTCGCGGGACACAAGTTCTACGCGCCCAAAGGTGTCGGCGCGCTCTACATTCGCCGGGGCCAGAAACTGCCGCCTCTGATCCACGGTGCGGCACACGAGGATGGACGCCGCGCAGGCACGGAGAACGTGCTCCTTGTCGTCGGTTTGGGAAAGGCGGCCGAGCTTGCCCGCCAGCGTCTCGAACGGACTGCCACCCACAGCGCTGCGATGCGTGACCGGCTGTGGTCGCGGCTCAAAGAGCGGCTCGATGACCTCGCTTGGAACGGCAAGCGCGAGGCCTGCCTCCCCAACACGCTCAGCGTAGCGATCAAAGGCACGATGGCCTCGAAGCTGATCGAGCGTATCGGTAGCGAGGTGGCTGCGTCCGCGGGCTCGGCTTGCCACGCGGAGGGTGCCGCCGTCTCGACAGTGCTCTGGGCGATGGGATTTTCTGTCGAACGTGCCGTCAGCACGCTTCGCCTGAGCGTCGGTCGTAGTACGACCCCCAGAGAGATCGATCGTGCCGCGGAGGTCATCTCGCGTGAAGTGCGCGCGGCGAGGGCCGGCGGCTGAGCTGAACGGGGACTTGGTGCTGCTGCTCGGAGATGTCGTCGAACCGGCGTGCCGCTTCGACATCTATCCTGAGGACGCGCCTGTTCGCGTGGGCACCCGCTCAGGTCAAAACCCTCCTCCAACGCAAGGAAGGCGCCCGCACGAAGTAGCGTCCTGAGCCCAATCGGAGACAATAGCTGGCGGATGCGGCACGTCTCGGAAGGGGCGCGCTCGTAGGGAGGAACGCCATGCGTCGCCGAGTCCGAGAGATGACCTGCCTGCTCGCCTTTGCCACGACGGTTTTGGCCGCGCCCACGGCTTGGGCGCAAGCTCTTCCTGACCGAGCCAAAGATGCTAGCACGGCGGCAGAGAAGGCCCCAGCGCTCAGTCCACCCAAAGAGCTGAGTTCTCCCCGCGCGACCTTCCGCACCTTTCTCGAGGCGATGGGTGCGTTCAAGGAGGGCGAGAAAGCTGGTCTTGAACGAGCCGTTGCGACCCTCGATCTCTCCGCCGTGCCCTCGGCTGTGCGAGCCCAGGTTGGCGCGGCGGCGGCGCGTAAGCTGAGCACTTTCCTCGACAAGACAGAGCTCATCGTGCTCGACAATATCCCCGACCTGCTCATGACCGGAAGCTACGTCTGGCGGCGGATGGGTGCAGGCGAGGTTTCACTCTCGCGGCGCGAAGCTGACGGCGCCTGGCTTTTTTCAAAGAGCACCCTGGCCTCACTCGAGAATCTCGTAGAATCTGTGCGCGGACGGGATTTTGTCGAAGGGATTCAGGGCGAGGGCGAGGCGACGCTCACCCTGGCGGACGGCCTGCGCGCCCGGATGCCCGCCTCGCTGCGCAAGCGCACCTTCCTGCTAGAGAACTGGCAATGGTTAGCGCTCATCCTGCTCGTCATCGTCGGTGTCGTGCTGGATCGTATCTTCCGCTACCTCGTCGGCGTACAGGTCAAGCGCCTCTTGGGTCGGGCATCTTCGAAGATCAACCCCGAGCATGCCCACAAGTTCCAGCACCCCGTCGGCATCCTCGTCATGGCGACGTTGTGGTCGCTCGTGCTGCCCTTGCTCGATCTTCCGATTCAGGCGACCGAGGTCATCGGCACCGCAGTCGAGCTGATCATGACGGCAGCGCTCGTCTGGGCTCTCTATCGCCTCGTCGACCTCGGGGCGGCCTACTTCGCCGTCATTGCGGCACGCACCGAGTCGAAGCTCGACGACCTTCTCGTACCGATGGTCCGGCGCGCGGGCAAGATCATCGTCGTCTCCTTCGGCTTAGTCTTTATCGCGCAGAATCTCGACATTCCCGTCGCCAGCTTGTTGACCGGTCTCGGTCTCGGCGGTCTGGCCTTTGCTCTCGCCGCCAAAGATACTGTCGAGAACCTCTTCGGCTCGGTGACCGTACTGACAGATCGGCCTTTTCAGATCGGTGATTGGATTGTGCTTGACGACCTGGAGGGTACCGTGGTCGAGGTCGGCTTCCGCTCAACACGTATTCGCACCTTCTATAACTCGATCATTACTGTTCCCAACTCACGGCTCGTCAGTACGGCAGTAGATAATCTTGGCGCGCGGGAATGGCGTCGGATCAAATGCCAAATTAGCGTGACCTACGATACGCCACCCGAACGCATCGAGGCCTTCTGCGAGGGGATGCGCGAGTTGGTGCGCCGCCACCCCTACACACGTAAGGACTACTACAACATCTACCTCAACCAGTTCGGCGAGTCAGGGTTGAATATCCTTTTCTACGTTTTTCACAAGGCGCCCGACTGGACGACCGAGCTGCGCGAGCGTCACCGCCTTTTCATGGATATCATTCGCCTCGCCGATCGTCTTGGTGTCGAGTTCGCCTTCCCAACACAGACGCTTCACATTGCGAGCACGCCCGCAGGCATGACGCCTTCCGCGTCGTCCTCCGTGTCGCCTTCCGCACCGCCACAACAGTCGGAGGGCTATGAGGATCTCGTCCGGCTCGGCCGCGAGGAGGCTCAGGCTATCGTAAGAGATGCCTGGGGCGCGGGGAGTCAGCCTCCTGTCGATTTTCGCGAGCCCGACCGCATCCGGCCGGCCGAGTTTCGTTGATCTAGGGCTTCTCGTAGCCAAGGCAGCGTGAAGGCGGTTCTGGGATTCTCCTGGGCCGTCCGCCCGAAAACCATGCCTCGCATCCGCCGGTGCTTCCGTCTGCTCTGCGCTTGTCTTGCGGCGTCTTGCCAGAGCATCTCAGCGGTCTTATGACATCGGGACCGCAGCAGCGGCAGAGGTGAGTGCAATGAACATCGACAAATTGACCGTCAAATCCCGCGAGGCCCTTGCCCAGGCCCAGACCTTTGCGCAGTTCGCTTCCCAGCAGGAGGTCGTCGGCTTGCATCTCTTGCACGCTCTCCTTGGGCAGGAAGGCGGCCTCGTCCGCCCGATTCTCGAAAAATCCGGTGTTGGCGTCGCGGCCCTCTCGGCCGCGCTCGAGGAGAAGCTTTCTCGGCGTCCGCAGGTCGAGGGAGCCGACGCCTATCTCGGCAGCGAGCTCAAGAAGATCCTTTCAGATGCCTTTGCTCTCGCCAGTGCCGCGAAGGATGATTTTGTCTCCACTGAACATCTGCTGCTGGCTATGGTTCGTGATCATGGTGAGGCCGGCCGCTTGCTCGTCGAGCGTGGCGCGAGCCCTGAGCTCATCGAGCGTGTCGTCGCGGATGTTCGTGGTGGCCAACAGGTCACCGATCCCGAGCCTGAGGCAAAGTATCAGGCCCTCGAGAAATACTGCGTCGATCTGACGGCGCTCGCGCGCGACGGCAAGCTCGATCCGGTCATCGGGCGTGACGAAGAAATTCGCCGCACGATGCAGGTTCTCTCTCGCAGAACCAAGAATAACCCCGTGCTGATCGGAGCTCCGGGGGTTGGCAAAACGGCGATCGTCGAGGGTATCGCCGGCCGAATCACGGACGGCGACGTGCCCGAAAGCCTTGCCGACAAGCGTGTGCTCGGTCTCGATCTCGGGGCGCTGGTTGCGGGTGCAAAGTATCGCGGCGAGTTTGAGGATCGCCTCAAGGCCGTTCTCAAGGAGGTTACCGCCGCGGAAGGCCGGATCATCCTTTTCATCGATGAGATGCACACTCTGGTTGGAGCCGGTGCTGCCGAGGGCGGTCAGGATGCGGCGAATATGCTCAAGCCGGCGCTGGCGCGCGGGCTCCTGCGATGCATCGGTGCGACCACCCTCGACGAGTACCGCAAGCACATCGAGAAGGACAAGGCGCTCGAACGACGTTTTCAACCTGTTTTTGTCGGTGAGCCCTCGGTTGAGGATTCCATTGCGATCCTGCGCGGTCTCAAGGAAAAGTACGAGGTGCATCACGGGATTCGTATCCAGGATGAGGCCCTCGTTGCGGCGGCCCAGCTTTCTCATCGCTACGTCTCGGAACGCTTCCTGCCCGATAAGGCCATCGATCTCGTCGATGAGGCGGCCAGCAAGCTCAAGATGGAGATCGAATCCGTTCCTGCCGAGATCGATGACGTGGAACGCCAGCTCACACGCATGCAGGTCGAACTGCAGGCGAAGAAGATGGAGTCCGGAGCCGAAGCGCGGACCCGAGTTGCGGAGCTCTCTGCCGAGGTTGCAACGCGGAAGGAAGAAGCTCAAGCGATGCGCAGTCGTTGGCGCGAGCAGCGGGACCTCATCACCGAGATCAAAACTCTCAAGGAAGAGCTCGAACGCCGCCGCGTCGAGGTTGAGCACGCCCAACGCAACGGTGAGCTGCAGCGTGCGGCCGAGCTGCGCTACGGTGTGATCCCCGAACTTGACAAACAAATCGACCAGGTACAAGCACGGCTTGCAAAGGCCCAAGAGCATGGCTCCTTCCTGCGTGAGGAGGTGACCGCTGACGACATAGCTGGCGTCATCTCCAAGTGGACCGGTATTCCGGTGACGAAGATGCTCGAAGGTGAGAGCGAGCGCCTGCTTAAAATGGAGGAACGGCTCCACTGCCGTGTGGTCGGTCAGGAGCAGGCCATCAGCAGCGTCTCCAAGGCGATCCGTATCGCACGCGCGGGGTTACAGGATCCGAACCGACCCATAGGTTCCTTCCTCTTTCTCGGTCCGACAGGTGTGGGCAAGACCGAGCTCGCTCGCGCGCTAGCGGAATTTCTCTTCGACGATGAGCGTAATCTCGTGCGCGTCGATATGAGCGAGTACATGGAAAAGCATTCCGTCTCGCGTCTAATCGGTGCACCTCCAGGGTACGTCGGCTATGACGAGGGCGGGCAGCTCACCGAGGCTGTGCGCCGCCGACCCTACAGCGTTGTTCTCCTTGATGAGATCGAAAAGGCTCACCCGGATGTCTTTAACGTGCTCTTGCAGGTCATGGACGATGGCCGACTCACCGACGGTCACGGTCGTACGGTCGACTTTCGCAACGTGATCTTGATAATGACCTCCAACGTCGGTAGTGCCTACATTCTCGACCTGGACGATCCAGTACAAATCGAGCGACGCGTACAAGAGGCGCTCAAAACGACCTTTCGCCCTGAGTTCCTCAATCGTATCGATGCGACGCTGATCTTCTCTCGATTGGACGAGTCGTGGATCCGCGGTATTTTGGATGTGCAGCTCGCGCGCCTCGCGCCCTTACTCGCGAATCGCGGTCTTGAGCTCGAGCTGAGCGACGAACTCAAGGCTGAGCTCGCGCAGCGAGGCTATGACCCGGCTTTCGGGGCCCGACCTCTCAAGCGCGTGCTCCGGGAGCAAGTTCTCGAGCCACTGGCCGAGAAGCTGATCTCAGGTGAGATCAGCAGCGGCGATCGCGTGCGGGCAGGTCTTGTCGATGGTGCCGTGGTTTTTGAAGCGGCTGCAGGGAAGGAGAGCTGATGTTCTTCATGGATCCGCTGTATCTGCTTGTCATTGGTGTCGGCCTTGCGCTGAGTTTGTGGGCACAGTTCAAAGTAAAAAGTACTTTTGCCAAGTACAGCAGGATCGGGACCCGATCACAGATGACAGGCGCTGATGTTGCTCGTGCTATTCTCGCGGAAAACGGCATTCACGACGTCGAAGTCGTCCCAATTCAAGGAAAGATGACGGATCACTACGATCCTCGGCAGAAGGTTCTGCGCTTGAGCGAGCCCGTCTATGGTTCTCGTAGTCTCGCGGCCTTCGGAGTTGCGGCACATGAGGTGGGGCACGCGATCCAGCATGCGCAGAATTACGCCCCACTGAAGTTTCGCAGCGCCTGGGTGCCAATTGCCAACCTCGGCAGCGGTCTGTCTTTTGTCGTGATCATCGGTGCCTTCTTGCTCGGTGGTGCCGCGACGGTCTTGGGATCGAGCCTGGCGCTGGTCGGTGTTGGTCTCTTTGCCACGACGACGGTTTTCACTCTCATCACTCTCCCTGTGGAGTTTGACGCTAGTCGACGCGCCCTGCTTTCTCTCGAGCGTGGGGGCTATATGGCTGTCGATGAGATCAGCGGTGCGCGCAAGGTGCTCTCCGCTGCAGCAATGACCTATGTCGCCGCCTTTGTTACCTCAGTGCTGACCTTGATCTACTGGGCCTATCGCCTCGGTCTGCTCGGTGGTGGCAGGCAGCGCTGAATCGACACGCGCCGCTTTTCGTGAACGGATAACGGGTCGGAAGTTCCATAGGGGTATCGGCTCATCCGAGGGTAGGCTGGGTGGTTGGTTCTACTTGCGCATGTCTACAGACGGAACATTTACGCGTGAAGGTCTACGCGAACTTGACTCATGCTGCGTTTGAAGACAAACCAGCGGTAGCTCAAGCGCAGGTATCTGGAGTGCTTGACTTTTTCACCGACTCTACGAGCATCCCATCGGCGTGGTGTCGGGCTTGGAATGAACCGCGGAAGACGTCGCGCCAAAGGACGATGCCTTCGCGAGGAAAATCGTTCACACTGAACAGCTCAAAGCGCGGGGAGGGGCCGTACGGATGCGGGGTTGAGCGAGCCAGCGAGCGAGTATCTTGAGAAGAGCTGCGACTGGGAAGTGGAGCAATAGCGCGCCGGATCTGCATTGTGCCTGCTCAAGGCCTACGGGGACCCAGCGAGGGGCGATCTGCCGTGCTCATTTCCGCACCCTAAGCTTGGGAGCGCGGCGAAGGAGCTGCGAGGAGAGCATCCCCGCGAGCATCAGCGCGCAACCCGCCAAGGCTCGTGTTCCGAGCCTCTCGTCAAGAATCATCCAACCACCGAGGGCGGCGAAAACCGTCTCAAGACTGAGAATGATGGCGGCATGGGCGGCCGGGGCATGGCGTTGGGCGACAATCTGCAGCGTGTAGGCGATGCCTGCTGAGAAGGCGCCGCCGTATAGGATCGGCAGCGCGGCATTGGCGATCGCAGCCAGGGCGATGCGCTCGGTGACGAGTGCGACAGTCAGGCTGCCGAAGGCACAGAGCGCGAACTGCACGGCGGCGAGGCGCAGCGGGTCGTGGTGTTGGGCCAATCTTCCGATGAGAAGCACGTGAAGCGCCCAGAAAAGCGCGCCGACCAGCACAAGAGCATCGCCGGGCGCGAGGGTGAGCTTGCTTGTCACGCTGAGCAGATAGAGCCCTGTCGCAGCGAGTGCGCCGCCGAGCAGTGTTCCGCGACTTGGCCGCTGGCCCCAGACGAGCGAAAGGATGGGCACGATGACGACATACAGCCCCGTGATGAACCCTGCTTTGCCGGCCGTGGTGAAGACCAGGCCGACCTGTTGAAAGTTCGCGCCCGCAAAAAGAAGGCCACCGAGTAGAAGGCTCTCGCGCCCCATCTGCCGGGGAGAGTCTCCTGGAGTTCGGCGCGCTGAGCGCCATATGATGACCGGCACAAGCACGAGCGCCCCGAGCGCGAAACGCAGGCCGTTAAACAGGAAAGGGCCGATGTGCTCCATCCCCATGCGTTGGGCGACGAAGGCAAAGCCCCAGATGGCTGAGGCGAATAGGAGCAGCACATTCGAGAGAAGGGCATGGGTACGAGATGCCATCCGGCGAGAGTACCAGCAACGCTGTGCGAGGCCAGGGTCTTCGCTCCAGCTCAGGCGTAGTCGAGCGGGAGCGCTGTGGTGTGCTTGAGTGTCTCGATGACGAAGCTGCCGCTAATGTCGAGGAACTCGGCGGCGGCGATGAGGCGCTTGTAGACAGCGTCATAACCCGCGATGTCCGGTACGACGACGCGAATCAGATAGTCGACATTTCCGCTCGTGCGGTAGAACTCCACCACCTCATCGATCTCGGCGACCGCACAGGCGAAACCCTCAAGCCATTTCCTGTCGTGACGTGCCGTTCGCAAAGCAACGAAGACCGAGACACCGACGTTGACCTTCTCCGGGTCGAGCAGCGCGACGCGCTGGCGGATGACGCCGTCCTTCTCGAGCTTCTGGATTCGGCGCCAGCAGGGCGAGGTCGACAAACCGACTCGACGGGAGATCTCGGCGATGGGGAGGGCTGCATTCTCCTGCAGGCATTTGAGGATTTTTCGGTCGATGACGTCCATGAGATACAGTATACCTCAATAAAGCTTAATTTTTGGAAAATAATCCTCCAAATACGTCAAAAATGAGGCAAATTTGAGACATGGTTTCCCGAGAAAGCTGGTAGATTATGAGTCTGCGATAAAGGCCATTGGCGTGGTCAAGGACGTGCCCCCCACTCCCCCGTGCATACGCCTGACGGCCCTGTACGGCTCCTCATCCGGATGTGGCTTGCAGATTCCGGAAGAGCACCAGGTGGCTCACCCCCCGGTGGCTTCCTGGCACAACACGGTCGGGCTCGCGCCCCCACGAGCCCATCCGTCATCGCCCGCCTTTTTGGCGGGCGATGTCTTTTTTCCCAGGAGGGGCAGCGTAAGTGTCAGTCTTGAGAGGCCGGTTCGGGAATCACGCCTTGCTCACCCTCCTCCTTGAGGGCGGCGTTGCCCGCCGGGGCGATGACGACGCGATCGCGTCCCTCGGCTTTGGCCCGGTAGAGAGCTTCGTCGGCACGAGCTAACCAGGAAGAGGGTTCCTCCGCCGGATCCCATGCGGCGAGCCCGATGGAGGCGGTGACCATGATCGTTTTGCCGTCGTGCTCGATGACGAGCTCACGCAGCTTTTCGAGCAGGCGCTGGGTCAGCGGCAACGCAACATCCAAGCCGTCCTGCTGGAAAATAATTGTGAACTCCTCGCCGCCATAACGGGCGATGAAGTCTGTCTTGCGAGGCAGGGCGCCGACGATGTGATTGGCGAGCCGGCGGAGCACCTCGTCCCCAGCGGGGTGGCCGAAGCTGTCATTGACCTGCTTGAAATGGTCGATGTCGAGCATCGCAACACAGGCGGGGTGGCCCGAGAGCAGGTTGAGAGCTGTGACGCGCTCCAGCTGCTGGTCAAGCGCGGCGCGATTGTAGACTTTCGTCAGCGGGTCCGTCTCCAGTCCGTGACGGGCCTTTTCGAGCTCTTCGCGCATTGCACGCATCTTGCGGCTCAAGGCCTTCATCCGGCGATGTTGCTCCTCCTCACGTTCGGCGAGCACGCGGTTCATCTCGTCGGCCACAGCCAGGACCTCGCGCTTGAGGACCGCCGTCGAGCCCGACGTGACCGAGCGACGCAGGCGGTCGACCTGGGCCGAGAGGCGCTCGTCACCGACCTTGTCTTGAGAGAGGGTTTCGCCAAGGTTGCGGACGATACCCCATAAAGCGTCGCGTAAATCGGCGAGAGCTTTAACGACGAAGGTCTGCTCACGCTTGCGGTGGCGTGTGAAGAAGGCCTGCATGCCTGCCCAATCGCGCGCCCCGCCATTACGCTGCCCGCCCGGTGGAGGGCTCCCCACTGTCAGGTGGCGGGCCCAGCGCTCACACTCGCGGGCCGTGTCCTCAGCGGGTACGAGGTCAAGGTCGAAACTGTGGCGGCCATAGCACGTCAGCAAGGTGCCGAGCGCTTCAGTTGCCTTCTCCGGGTCAGCAGAAGTCCTCTCGGATCCGACCAGCCGAGGACCGGCCTCCTGTGAGGGGTCAGCGTCGAAGTGCAAGAGGCTCCGGATGCGATCCCAGATCTTCAACATGGTAGCTCCGTGGGCGTCGTGCGCCCTCCCCGGCAATATAGGCTGCACAGGTCGAGGAGGCCCGATGGGCGGGGCCGGCCTTCGTAAGAGCCCGGTCGTTGCCTCGCCCTCTGGAGGTGCGACGATTCCGGATCGCCTTGGCGCGACGGCGCGGATACACTCGCGTCCGGCGGGCTTGTCCGTGGCCCGTCGAGACCCGGCGCAGGGAAGCCACGGTCCTGGGTTCCCGAGGCGTTGCTTGCGAGGTGATCATGCCCAGGAAGAAGTCGAGAATCCGTCTGCGTTACCCACTGATGCTTCTCGTCACGCTCATCGCAGCGTGGTGTGTCTGGAGGGCTTTCTACCTGGGTCCCGTCGTGGTGGCGCGGCTCGCGTCGGATCGTCCTGCGATCGGGCCGGGGACGGAAGTCCGGGCGTATTTTGAAGCGCCCAAGAGCGGACTCGTGGCGCTACGGCTCGAGCTCGAACAAGGAGACTGCCGTGAGCTCCTCGCCGAGCAGAGTTTCGAGCGGGTGTCGGTCTTCGACCCACGCCCCGCCGTGCTTACAGAGACCTTCGAGCTCAAAGCGGTCATCGGCCATGGCGCTCCTGCGTGTCTCGCAGAAGGAGATGTCACGATCAGCGCTTTGGCCCGTCGCATCAGTGGGCCGTTGCGGGGGGAGACCTGGGATGAAGCCGTGTTGACGCTTCCCGTGATCTTCCGGCCTCCGGCACTCCAACTCCTTTCCTCGCGCCACTACCTTCGCCAGGGCGGTAGCGGCATCGTGCGTTTCCGTGTTGGCGAGAGTGCCGTTCGTTCCGGAGTGCGTGTCGGGGCCATCGACCTGCCGTCCTACGCTCTCCCCAAGGGTGCGACCGACCGTTTCACTCTCTTTGGTGTGCCGTGGGATCTTTCGGATCGTTCCCAAATTCGCCTCTATGCGGAAGACGCTGCTGGGAACCGGGTTGAGGCTCCCTTTGTTGATCACTTCAGGGCCGTTCCGCCGCGCAGAGATGTCATCCGCCTTCCCGAGAGTTTCCTCGAACGGGTTGTCCCGGCGATTGCAAGCCAAACCCCTGGATTCGATGCCTCTGGCCCGCTCGTTGAGCAGTACCTGCGGATCAACCGCGACCTGCGGGTGGCGAACCGTGCCTTCCTTGCCGAGCTGAGCCGGAAGAGCGTTTCCGAGCTACTGTGGGAGGGGCCCTTCCTTCAATTGCGTAACTCCGCGCGCCGTGCGGGATATGGTGAAACGCGCTCCTATCGCTACGCGGGCCGTGAGGTCGATGTCGAGACCCACCTTGGCCTCGATTTGGCTTCGGTGGCCCACGCGGCCATCGAAGCGCCCAACGGTGGCCGGGTTCTCTTCAGCGGGTTCCTGGGTATCTACGGTAACGCCGTGGTCATCGACCACGGTTACGGGATGCTCAGCGTGTGCGCGCATCTGAGCAGTTCGGAGGTCAGCGAGGGGCAGCTCGTGGTCAAGGGAGAGGTCATCGGTCACACCGGCGCCACAGGTCTCGCAGGGGGCGATCATCTGCACCTGGGCATTTTCTTGCAGGGGGTTGCCGTCGATCCCATGGAATGGCTCGACGCGAGCTGGATTCGCCATCGCATCCTACCGGAGCTGCCCCGCGCTTCCATCGAACGCTGAGTATCCAGCATCATTGCGTGAAGAATCCGTCCGGAAAAATAGCTTCACTGCTGTTCGTGTTGTGTTGTTTCATGCCGGCTTTCTTGACCCTAAGGAAGTTCCCTGTACTTGGGGGTCATCCAAGGGAGACACCGATGATGCAGCCCCCCGAGACTCTGGCCACCTTGATTGACAACCTGGCCGCTCAGACCGCCGCAGACGAGGCCTTTGTCGACCTGACGCGCCGTTCTTTTCTCTCCCGGGGCGTCTCGCTCGACGATTCGGCTGAGCCCTACTTCAGGATCCTTCTCGATACCTTCCG
>CAYSMT010000001.1:7547-37869 GCA_964432135.1 uncultured Acidobacteriota bacterium | reverse complement strand
CGTAGTCGTGGCTGAGCAGAGCGGAGAGTTCCCGGGAACCACGACTGATCAAGAAAGCGACGCCGGCGAGGAGAATTGGCAGATCGATATCGAAGTATCGCAGGAGCAAGGAGACAAGGAGCGCAACGGTGGCTCCGAGGGCGATCGAAACGAAGAGCTCCGTCGAAAGGGTCGCAAGCACGTCGAGGTCAAACCCCGCGCCGGGCGAGAGTAGCTTCTCGCCGATGGCGACGGCGGCGGCGAAGAGAAGGATGACGAGAGTGTCGAGGGTGATCGTCGTGGCAAGGGTCGTCTCAGTGAAGGGTCCGCGGGCTTGAGACTCCTCGATGACGACAACCGTCGCGGCGGGAGATCGTGCGAGAGAGAGAGCTCCGAGCACAATGGCGAGCGCCAGAGGTGCTGATGGGTTCCCGCCCAGCTCCGGCATCCAGCGAGCACAAAAGAAGATACCGAAGCCGACGACGAGAGGAGTGATCAGGATCTGACCGCTGATCCAGGCGATGATGGCTCGCCAACGTTCGCGGATCAGCTCGAAGCGAAGCTCGCCCCCTGCGACGAGCGCGATGAAGGTCAGGGCTAGGTCATCGACGAGGTGCAGGTCCTCCACTGTCTGCGCGCTGACAAGGCCTCCAAGGTGAGGTCCCGCGACGAGGCCGGCGAGGATGTAGCCCGTTAGCTTGGGGAGGTTGAGCTTGTGCGCGACGAGACCGCAGCACCAGCCGCCGAGGATCAGGTAGCCCAGGGCGAGCGGTGTGCTCCCTGCCTCGCAGACGCGGAAGGGATAGCTGCGGTGGAAGGCCATCAGGGCTGTTGCTATGGCGAGCACGCACACGGCCCAGGCGCTCGAGCGGGTCAGTTCATCGGCACGCGCGCGCATATCGTGAAGGGTCTTCATGCGTTCTGCTCTGATGGTGGTTGAAGCAGGCGATCCGCTGCCATGCTGCGAAGAATCAGCCAGGGCGCCACGGTCTCGGTGACGATGATCGAGAGCAGAATCATGGAAAAGACTATCGCCGATGCGGGGCCGGTGCCGCCGTCGAGATAATCGAGAGCGATCGCTGCGGAGATGCCGCCTTGGGCGACGAGCCCGAGGCCGAGCCAACGGGTTGGTTCGCGGTGCGCGAGGGTGGTTCGCGCGAGGATCATGCAAGCGATGGTCTTTCCCGCGAGGCGAAAGATCATCAAAGCGAGAGCGAGCAGGAGCATGAGCCAGGGTGAGATGGCGTCGCCCAGATCGAGGCGCCAGGAGGCTCCGGCGATGAGGAGGAGGAAGAGGCTAAACGGAGCCTCTGTTCGGGAGACAAAGCGTCGTAAGCGTTTGCTCGGGCCCGGGATGTTGGCGACGAGTATGCCGGCGATAAGGCTTACGAACAGGGGTGAGAGCAGAAGGTAGCGAGCAAGGCCCGTAAAGAAAAGCAAAGCCCCCAGGCCGCCGACGACCAGGCGTCCCGTCCCGTCCTTACCGACGGCAGGAAGGATGTCGAGCACGAGGCCGAAGACGACGCCGAGTAGTGCGGTCAGCCCAAGCCACTGCAGCGTGGGTGCGAAGCTCCAGCCGACGGCAACGCCCGCCTCGTGCCGCAGGCAGACGGCGATGCCGAACAAGGCGAGGGCCGGAAGTTCTCCCATTTCCGCGAGGTGGCGCAGCATGAGCAAGCGTGGCGAGCTTTGGTAACGCCGATCACGAGCGAGCAAATCAAGAGGTGCCGGCGTCGAGCAGGCCGCGGCTGCTGCGAGAACGAGCGCGGCGACGAGGGTCTCGTTGTTCCGCGCGTAGAAGTGGCTCAGAAGCAAGTAGGAGGGTGCGAAGACCAGCAGGGCGGCGCCGAGGGCTTGGGCAAGAGGGGCCACGTTGTAAAACAAAGGGATCCAGCGCAGGAGCTTCGCTTCAAGCTGCAAGCCGTAGTGTAGACCGACAAAGCCCATGGCAAGGGCGGTGAGGGGTTTGAGGCCCTCGAGAACCTCAGCATCGAGCACGCCGAGCAAATTGGTGCCGAGCAGAGCGCCGACGAAAAGAAACTCGGAGCCGGTAACGAAGAGTAGACGAATGCCTGCGGGAAGCGGGAGATTTTCGGGCCGGCGTCGAGCACCGAGGATCAGGATCACCCCAACGAGTGCGAGCGAGATGAGCTGAGCCATCGTGTGCTGGGCGCCTCAGTCTCAGAACGGGGACAACGCCCCGCTCAGGGACTGCTTGGGCTGACGCTCGTCGTGGTCGAGTCGTTATCAATGAGCTCGTAGGCCGCGAACGCACCAAAGGCTACGATGCCGATTTTCGTGCCGAGGGGTCGCCCGCTCCACCAACCGCGCAGCTTACTCCGGCGTGATATGTCGGCGGCACGCCCTCCCCTCCCCGGCGGTTGTCCCGAGGCCGCGGGGGCGACGCGTATCTCGACTCTCTCGACTTGCCCGCCCTGGAGGGTCACCTTGCGGGAAACAAGTGGAAACTCAACACCCTGGGGGTCGAAGCACACCATCTCGTATGAATCAGGTGGTAACTGTATCAATTCAAAGTGTCCATCGGCTCCCGTAGGTGCGGAGAGAAACAGGTCGCCCGCGGTGTTCTTCAGGCCGACCTGATAACCCGCGGCAGGCAGGCCCTGTTCGTCGAGGAGTGCGCCCCGTAGTTGCGCGAAAATCTCGGTGGCGTCTACGGCAGGCCCGCCGAGAAAGAAAGCAGGCAAGCATAGAGCCAGGGCCAGCGCCGTGCCTCGACGCGCGGGACGGCCCGATTGATGATAGTTGGTCATGGTCAATCTCCCGTTCGAAGGCAACAGACTACACTCAATTTGGCGAGATGCGGTTGGAGATAGGGCATGATTGTCGGCACGATGCGCAACGAGAGGGCCATGAGAGAAACCATAGTGGCGCCGGCGACGGCGCCGGGCCAGTCGGCGATGGCCGTCTTGCGCATCTCAGGTCCGCGGAGCGGCGAGCTCTTGCGGGCTCTGACGGGAGGGATGAGCTGCCCCGCTCGGGCGCTCCGACTCGCGGCACTCAGGGGGCGCGATGGCGAGATCATCGATGAAGCTATTGTCATCGCTTACGAGGCTCCTCGTTCCTATACGGGCGAAGATATGGCGGAAATTATGTGTCATGGTTCCCCTGCCGTGATTCGCGAACTCATCTCCGCCAGCGTGGAGCTGGGTGCGCGCCCCGCGCAGCCCGGCGAGTTCACCTTGCGGGCTCTCGAGGCTGGCAAGGTCGATCTCGCGCAGGCCGAGGCGATCCAGGATCTGGTCGGCGCGGCGACTATTGAACAAGCGCGGATCGCCGCGCGGCAACTTCGGGGAGAGGTCTCTCGCGCTCTCGATCCGATAGCCAACGCCGCCTTTGATCTGCTCGCTGACATCGAATCAGGGCTCGACTTCGCGGAGGAGGAGGGTCCTGTCTCATCGGCGGAGCGCCTCGCGCTACGCTGCGCTTCGATCGTCGAGGATCTCGAAGAGTTGCTTCAAAGATCCGAGGTGGCCCAGCGTGTCAAAGAGGGGGCGCGGGTCGTCTTGATCGGCCCGCCCAATGCCGGCAAGTCGTCGCTTTTCAACGCCCTCGTCGGGTACTCGCGCGCGATCGTGACTCCAGAGGCCGGCACGACGCGCGATCTGGTCGAGGAGACGATCGTGCTGGAGGGGCTTCCTGTCGTGCTCATAGATGCGGCCGGGCTCGGGGCCGCCGAGGGCCTTGCCGAGATCGAGGGCATGCGTCGCGCTCGGGAGGCCGCAGCCGGAGCGCAGCTTGTGCTCGAGGTGTTTCATCTCGCTGAAGCTCCCGTCTCGGAACCCCTGCTTGACGGCGCGCAGACATTGCGGGTCGGGACCCATCGGGACCTGATCACCTCCCCTGTCCCGGAGGAGGTCATCGCCGTGGACTCGCTAAGAGGAGCAGGAATTCCCGAGTTGCGCCGGAAGATTTCGACGATGCTTGGCGCTCCTGGAACGACAGCGGTAGAGAGTGTCGCTCTTGCCACCGAGCGCCATCGACTCCAGGCTGCTGTGGCGCGGGAAGCCCTCGGGAGGGCATCGACGCTTCTCGGGGCGGGGCGGGATGCTGAGCTGGCGGCGGTCGAGGTGCGGGCCGCAGTGGGGGCTTTGCGGGAGATTCTTGGCGCAGTGGGTCCCGAGGAACTCCTGGGCCGCATTTTCTCTCGTTTCTGCATCGGTAAGTAACGAGAAGAACGGCCGTACGGGGCGTCTATCTCAGGGAATGTTCCACGTGGAACATTCCCGGCGGCCAAGGTTCTTCTCCCGACGCTCTCACTAGTCGAGAGCGGTGTCGTGGGAAATGAGCCCCAGGCCTTCTTGATCGCTTCATCTCGAACGAGATCGCTTTGTGACAAGCAGGACGCCCGTCGCGTGAGCCCGCAACGCGCAGACCTTGATGTCGACGTGCTTGGTGAGTAGCTGCTCTTTCAGGTTCTCACCATCGGCCCGGCTCAACCAAGCCAAGAGCATGTCCGGCTTGACTTCCTCGAGAAGGCGAGGGATCCACTCGCCGGGGTTTGGGAAGGCCCGCATCGTGATAATGCTGGCCTTGCTTGGAATGTCTGCGGGTGACGCGATGCGCTGGTGCAGGCAGGACACCCGCTCCCCGACCCCGTTCCGGCGTATCACGGCGTTGAGAAAATCGCATTTACGTCCACTGGATTCCACGAGCAGGCCTCGTAGCCGCGGCTGGGCGAATAGTAAAGGCAGGGCCGGGTAGCCGTTCCCGCTGCCGAGATCCACCAGCAGCGTATCTGCGTCGCCGACGAGGCCCTCAATCCACGGCCAGCCCTCGAGCGCTTCGACGGCGTGCCGCCGAAGGCCCTCTTTCCAGTCACGTATCCCCGTCAGATTGATGCGACGGTTCCAGCGGTACAGCTCCTGCAGATGCCTAACGATGTGCTCCGAGGTGGGTGCGGGAGGCGCTCGCACGTCAAGTTCATCGAGTGTGCTGGCAAGACACGCACACAAGGTGGAATAGGCGGGCAGCGGGGCGGATGGCTTTGGTGGTGTCGTTTCGCTCACGAGGCGGCCTGTCGCGATGTTGAGATCATTGCTGCAAGGAGGGCGAGTGCGGCGGGGGTCATGCCCGGTAGGCGCGAGGCTTGGCCGAGAGTGCGTGGGCGCGCTTCCTCGAGACGAGCCCGTAGCTCGGTAGACAGGCCGGAAACGGCGCCATAGCAAAAAGCATCCGGAATGCGCGCGTTTTCGATGCCCGCGAGCTTGGCCGCCTCGCGACGTTCGATTTCAAGGTAGCCCCGATAGCGCAGCGCGGCGATGAGAGTCTCACGATCGCGCCGATGCCAGTCGAGCGCGCAAGGATAGTGTGTCCTGAGGATCTCTTGCGGATCGTCTCCCCGGCGGATGCCGTCCGCAGGCACTCTCGGGCGCGACGCGCTCAGATCGCCCGCATGGTCGAGAGCCGCATGGGCTTGATCGATCGCTCGCCAGCGGGCTTCCGTCTGCCGCGCGCGCGTCGGAGCTACCAGGCCCAACGCTTCAGCGGCGGGTGTCATGCGCCGATCCGCGGTATCGGGGGCTAGCGAAAGCCGTAACTCGGCTCGCGAAGTGAACATTCGATAGGGCTCGAGCACGCCGCAGTTCGTCAAATCATCCACAAGCACACCAAGGTAGCTCTCGAGCCGGTTGGGGATCCACGCCGAACGGCCGAGAACGCGGCGCCCTGCGTTAATTCCTGCGATCAAGCCCAGGGCAGCGGCTTCTTCGTAGCCGGTCGTCCCACAAATCTGTCCCGCGAGGAAGAGACCCGGCACGGTACGGCATTCGAGAGTGGCGTGAAGCTGCGTTGGTGGCGCGAAGTCGTACTCGACCGCATAGCCGTAGCGTGCGAGCCGGGCGCGTTCGAGTCCTGAGATGCTATGGACGAGCTCTTCCTGGATTTCCTCCGGAAGACTCGTTGAGAGTCCATTGAGGTAGACCCAAGGGTGGTCGGTTCCCATCGGCTCGACGTGCAGCAGGTGAGCGTCGCGCTCCGGGAATTTGACGACCTTGTCTTCAAAGGAAGGACAGTAGCGCGGCCCGCGCGCACGAATGCGGCCAGAGTACAGCGGAGAACGATCCAGCGCTGAACGGACGATCTCGTGAGAGCCCGCGTGAGTTGCGGCGAGGTGGGTCATCACTTGGGGTGTGCTGGGTCGAAAATCAGCTTCCGAAAGGTGAAGGAAGGAGAGGGGAACGGGGTCTTGATCACCGGGCTGCTCGGTCAGCCGTTCGTAATCGATCGAATCCGCGATGAGCCGCGGCGGTGTCCCCGTCTTGAAACGCTCGAGTCGTAGGCCGAGATCACGCAGGTTCTCTGAGAGAAGCTCGGCGCTCCCCTCGCCCCGCCGGCCGCCGGGAATGGCGTCGTCTCCGCGAAAAAGCATCCCGCGCAGAAAGGTGCCGGAAGTGACAATGACGGCCGAGGTCTCGAACCTCTTGCCTTCTGTGGTCTCGACGAAACGAAGCCGTCCATTTTCGGTGATCACTCGCGTAGCCTCGCCCGAAACAAGCTCGATCCGCCCCGTCGAGTGTAGAAGTGTTTCAAGCAGTTGGGGGTAGCGCTTGTCGTCCTGCTGAATACGAGGTCCCTGGACTGCGGGGCCCCGGCTGCGGTTAAGGACCCGGAAATGAATGCCCGCGAGATCTGCTGCGATGCCCATCAACCCGCCCATGGCATCGATCTCTCGCACGAGGTGAGCCTTCCCGATACCGCCGATCGCGGGGTTGCACGAGAGCCGGACGAGGGCGTCGGTATTCAGTGTGAGGAGCCGCACCTCGCAACCCATGCGTGCCGCCGCGTGGGCGGCCTCGACGCCGGCATGGCCTCCGCCAATAACAATGAGGGGATGTGGAGAACTCACGATCGGCCTCGGGGAAAAGGGCCCATCGGCTGGTCTACGTGCCAGATGGGAGCCGGGTTATGGTAACGGCTCGCGGCATCATGGTCGAAGCGCGCCCACCGGAGCGTGGGGAAGGAGAGGAAATGTTCCACGTGGAACATGAGCTCCCCAAAGGAGGAGATGAGTGTTAACACGTTTGAATACAATATGTTAAGTTTTATACAGTATTCGTTTTACTTTCGTTTTAATTCAGAATTGACCTTATGCAATTCATCAAGCCGGGTCGCAGGACGCGCCATGTGCTAATCTCGCGCTTTCACTCCGGTAGGACTTCCCCATGCCGAAGGTCATCGCCGTCGCCAACCAGAAGGGCGGTGTGGGCAAAACCACGACCGCCGTCAACCTCGGCGCGGCCCTCGCGCTCGCCGGGCGACGTACGCTGTTGATTGATCTCGATCCTCAAGCGAATAGTACGCGCGCGCTGGGCTATGAGCGGGACCCGGAGCGGGTAACGATCTACGATTGTCTGATCGAGGGCACGCCCCTGAGGGAGACCTTTTTGGGGACCGATCTCGAGAATCTGCTGCTGTGTCCATCGGAGAACGAGCTTACGGGGGCTGAGGTCGAACTCGCGGGTTTGCCACGCCGCGAGTATCGTCTCGCGGATGCGCTTGCCGAGGCGGGCAATGGTTTCGACTTCATCTTCGTCGACTGCCCTCCCAGCCTTGGTTTTCTCACGGTCAATGCGTTGACAGCCGCGGGTTCGGTTCTCGTTCCTATTCAGTGTGAGTATCTCGCGCTTGAAGGCGTCACGCAGCTCATCCAAACCCTCCGCCGCGTGAAGAAGGCTCTCAACGGAGAGCTCAAGGTTGAAGGTGTCCTGCTGACGATGTACGACGAGCGTACGAACCTTTCGCGGCAAGTCGCCGAGGAGGTCTGCCAGTTTTTCAAAGGTGCGGTCTATCAGACCGTCATCCCCCGAAACATCCGGCTCGGTGAGGCGCCCTCCTTCGGAAAGCCTGTATTCCTCTACGATGCGCGTTCCAAGGGGGCGAGCGCCTATCTCGATCTCGCCAAGGAGATTCTTAGTCGTGAAGGGCGAAGCGAAGCGTAGGGCTCTGGGCAAGGGCCTTGACAGTCTGATTCCCGAGTTTAGCGATAGCGACGCCTTGCTCGGTCGAGAGGGCGGGTCCCCTTCTGCGGGGACCCCGGCAGAAATAGCCCTCGATCAGATCAAACCCAATCCACACCAGCCCCGCACGCACTTCGACCCGGTGGAAATCGACGCCCTCGCTGCTTCGATTCGCTCCAGTGGCATCTTGCAGCCGCTCCTCCTGCGTCAGGAGAAAGACGGCGGCTACACTCTCATTGCTGGTGAGAGGCGCCTGCGTGCGGCGCGCCTCGCCGGGCTCGCAACAGTGCCCGCTATCGTTCGCGAACTCGCCGACGAACGTATGCTCGAGTTCGCGTTGATCGAAAATCTTCAGCGCGACGACCTCGGCGCGCTAGAGACGGCCCAGGCGTTTCGCGCCCTGGTGAGGCGCTTTCGATTGACCCAGGCGGAGGTCGCCTCAAGAGTCGGTATGCCCCGCAGCAGTGTCACGAACTATTTGCGCCTGCTCGACCTGCCCGAGGAGGTTCAGGATCTGATCGCTGAAGGGCATCTGAATATGGGGCACGGTCGCGCCCTTGCCGGTCTGGATGATGCGCAGCAGCAGCTTCGCCTCGCGAATCAGGCTGTGGAGGGTGCCTGGTCTGTTCGCCGCGTGGAGGAGAAGGTGCGGCGGCTCGCTGAGCCAGACGCTGTCCTTCCGGTAGATTTCGCCCCCTCAAAGCGCAGGGACCCCAATGTCCTCGCTGCGGAGGAATCGCTCTCTCGGGCGCTCGGCGCACGGGTTGCCATCAAGCGTCGACGTGGTCAACGCGGCTGGATCGAGATTCGCTTCGCGGGAGATGACGATCTCGATCGGCTCTACCGCCTGCTGTTGGGCCTCGAGGGTACGAGTAGCTGATGCGGCGCAGTCAACAGAAAGAAGAGATCACCGCCTGGATGGGCGAGGAGATGCGCGTCGAAGGCGGCTCGATTCGCTTCGAAGGTTGCTTGCGCGTCGATGGCCAGCTCACGGGAGGCAGCGTCGCCGGTGACACCCTGATCGTCGGTGAGAGAGCTCGCATCTCGGGCAAACTCTCCGTGCAGGTGTTGACGGTTTATGGACGCGTCGAGGGTCGTGTCGAGGTTGTTCGCGAAGTCCACCTTCTCCCCGGAGCCGTCTTCAGCGGCGAGATGATCCTCCACGCCCCCACTCTCGTCGTTGATCCCGGGGCTACCTTTCATGGCCGTGTTCGCATGGTCGCAGAAGCCTCCTGACTTCTCCTACGAGTCCATTCGCGCAGGGCTCGTCGGGTGAGGCTCGTCAATGCAATGGCTTCGAGTGATTCAAGCTTGAAGTATTCCAAGGCGCTCGACGGGTGAAGAGAAGAGGTCAGTACGGCCTCGCATATCAGGCCAAGGATTCGATGATGGGTGATGGTGTGGCGTGCACGCAGCAGCAGCGGGCCAACACGCGCCTCGATCTCCAACGAGGTGGCGAGGGCTTTTTCGAGCGCATGCGCAAGGGAGGGGGAAATATCTCGCCCGGAAAACGATTCTCGGCGTTTGTCGTTGTCCGCGGATTGTTTTCGGATGAGCACGGCCCCCGGAAGCTCCCACAAACCCGCGTTGAACTCACCCGGCGGGATACGGTGTAGGAGTACGGCCCCGTTTGTGTCGACAATGAGCGCGTAGCCCGTGACCAGGGCCACGCTCGGGCGCGAGGGCACTGTTTGTGGAAAGCGTACCGGATCGCCCATCGCCAAAGCCCGGCAGCCCCCCGCCAGCGGGCACGCGTCGCAACGGGGATTGTGCCGCCGGCAGACGAGAGCGCCGAGTTCCATCAGCGCTTGGTTGAACTCGCCGGGCCTCGTGGGGTCGATCAGGTCACGTGCGCGTTCCTCGATCTGGCGCCGAACGCGCACGCGCTTCGGATCCCCTTCGATCCCGGCAAAACGAGTGAGTACACGGATGACGTTGCCGTCGACGACCGGCGTGGGAAGGCCGAAACAGATCGAAGCGATCGCGGCCGCCGTGTAGGGTCCCACACCTGGAAGGGTTCGGAGCTGTTCGAGAGTTTCTGGAAAGCGCCCTGCCAGCTCGTTGACGATCGTTTGTGCGGCCCGGTGTAGTTGGCGAGCTCGGCGGTAGTAGCCGAGACCTGACCACAGCGCGAGGACTTGGTCGATATCTGCTCGCGCGAGAGATTCAATATCAGGAAAGGTGGCGAGGAAGCGCTGCCAATAGGGCACGACAGCACGCATCGTCGTCTGCTGCGCCATGATCTCGGCGATCCAGATCGCATATGGGGCTCGGTTCGAACGGAAGGGAAGGGGGCGCCTGAACGCCTCATACCAGCGCAGCATGCATGCTGTGGTTTCGGCGTCGTTGACATCGGCGTGCGATAAGCGCATGGCCTTCTTCCGAACTCGATAACCTTGCTGCTCTCTCATCCCCGTATACTACGCGAGCGCCCAACTTCCATAGGACTCGACGGCCCCATGAGCGAGCGACAGCGTCAGATCCTGATCGTTGACCCGGACCCGAGTGCGGGCCGGCAGGTTGCTGCCATGCTCGCCCGCGCCGGATACGACGTTCACTGTTTCTTCGATGCTCCAGCGGCTTTGTCCTCGATTGCCGAATCCAGGCCCGACCTCCTGATCACCGAGCAGGATCTGCGAGGTGCCCTGAGCGGGCTCGACCTTCTGCGCTATGCCAAGCGGCGCGTCCCGGACCTTCCCGTGGTGCTGGTCGCGACTCACAGTGACGAACGCCGGGCGGTCGAGGCCATGCGTCTGGGTGCGACGACCTACTTGGCACGTCCCTTGGACGAGGGCGAGCTTCTCCGCACTCTCGCCCTGGCTCTGGACGCCTCGAATTTCCAGAGAGAGATGCGGCGCCACTGTCTCGAAGCTGCGGCCACCGAGCTCGTCGGCGATTCGGAAGCGATGCAGGCTGTGCGTGAAACGATCGCTGATGTGGCCGAGACGCCCGTCACGATCTTGTTGCTCGGCGAGACGGGGACCGGCAAGGAACTCGTCGCCAGGGCGATACACAGGGCTTCCCCTCGGGCGAAGGAGCGCTTTGTTGCTGTCAACTGCTCCGCGATCCCGGAAACGTTGATCGAGGCCGAGCTCTTTGGTCATGTTCGCGGTGCCTACACAGGCGCAGAGCGTGATCGCGACGGCAAGCTCGTCAGCGCTGATCGCGGCACCTTGCTGCTCGATGAGATCGGCGATCTTCCACTTCAGATTCAGCCGAAGTTGCTGCGTTTTCTGGAGGAGGGGAGGGTGACCCCCCTTGGAAGCGATGAACCCCGCGCCGTCGATGTGCGTTTCATTGCGGCTACTCATCACGACCTGAAGCTCGACGTCGAGCGCGGGGAGTTCCGTGAAGATCTCTACTATCGTCTCAACGTCGTGCCGATTCACTTGCCGCCTCTGCGTGAACGGCGCGGAGACCTCAGGGCTCTGCTCGAGCACCTGCTTCCGCGTCACGCGGAGCGCCACAATCGGACGATCCGCGAGATTGATCCACGGGTTTTTGCCTGGATCGAGAGACGAGACTGGCCCGGTAACGTACGTGAGCTAGAGAACGCACTGGAGCGTTTGGTCGTCTTCTGTCGCGATGGGATTTTGCGTCTCGTCGACGAACCGGAACAGGAGGCTCCACTGCCCAACTTCCAGGCGGAAAAACAGCGCATCATCGACGCGTTTGAGGCAGCCTACCTGCGTCAGGCGCTGGCGGCTTGTGGCGGCAAACTGAGCGAGGTCTCCCGCCGCAGCGGCATCTCCTCGCGCCAGCTCTATAACCTGATGCACAAGCATGGGATCGGACGCTCGCGAGCGGAACCTATGACCGACTCATCCCGCTGACGGGCGATCGGCATCCGAGTGCCGACCGTAAACCCAAAGAAATCAGGGTGAAGCCCTCTTTGGATCGTCTTCCCACCATGAAATCGGCATTCGCTTGCTGGTTTAGATAAGACCCTTGGTCGCTCTGCAAGCTAAGCCTAGTGTTGTCTTGTGTTTCAAACTGGCACACTCCTTCCGGAATAGCACTTGCATATTGTTGCGGCCACTGAGAGAGAGGTGCGTGTATGCCAGAACCCAAGTCGAAAGATCGACGGGATTTCCTCGCCAATCTCGCCCTGGCTGTGACTGTGATTCCCGGCCTGGGGATTCTCGCGAGGCAGGTCTCGTCGTACGTCGTGCCTGGAGGCACCGAGCCATTTCGTGAGGTGTTGCTCGGCAAGCTCTCCGAGCTACCCATTGCCGCAAGTCGTTTCGTGAAGAATGTATTGGGCAATGACCTGATCGTCATCCGGCTCTCCGAGGAGCAAGTCCGGGTCTTTTCCTCGACCTGCACACATCTCGGGTGCCGGGTCGAGTGGGATCAAGTCAACGGCAACTTCCTGTGCCCCTGCCACATGGGTCGTTTCAACACCGAGGGGCAGGTCATCGCCGGCCCGCCACCGGAGCCGCTGCCAAGCTATGAGGTGCGGCTCGAAGGCGACCACATGTGGGCCACCGTGCCAGACAGGGAGGCCTGAGCATGTCGGAGACCGGTCACACCATTCCCTCCTGGCTCCGCTTCGTAAGAAGCCGAGTTCCCGTCGATATCGAGGTGTTCGAGGAGCTCTCCAAGGAGCCCATTCCAAACCACATGAAGAACTGGTGGTACGCGCTCGGCGGTACGCCGCTGATGCTGCTGCTCATCCAGGCGGTTACTGGGATCCTGCTGACTTTCTACTACCGTCCGTCACCTCAGGGCGCCTGGGAGACGGTCAACTACATCAACACGCAGGTACCCTTCGGCTGGTTCGTTCGTTCGGTGCATCACTGGGCGGCCAACCTGATGGTCGTCGCTGTGGTTCTCCATGTGATGCGCGTTTTCTTTACCGGTGCATACCGCAAGCCGCGTGAGCTGAACTGGATGGTCGGCACGGGCCTGCTGATGGTCACCCTTGGATTCGGCTTCACGGGCTATGCCCTGATCAACGATCAGCTCTCGTTCTGGGCGGCGACCGTCGGGACCAATGTTGCGGCCCAGACGCCGCTCATCGGTGAGTGGATTCTTAAGCTGATGCGAGGCGGCCAGGAGGTTGGCCCGACGACCCTGACACGCTTCTTCGTCTTCCACATCGGAGCGATGCCCTCACTGATCTTGCTTCTCATTGGCGCGCATGTCTTTCTGCTACGGATCCACGGCGTGATGGAACTCGATGCTCCCGAGGAGGTGCAGCAGACGCCGCTGACCGTGGAGGAAGACCGCGAGGGCAAGAAGCGCTTCGACCCGAACCGCTACTTTGCCTTCTTCCCTGACCATATCACCACCGAGCTGATGGTCGGCTTCGTCCTGCTTTCGGTTCTGGCCGTGCTCGCCATCGCCTTCCCGGCGCACCTGGGCGTGCCGGCCAACCCTGACGAAACGCCGCTGCATATCAAGCCGGAGTGGTACTTCTATCCCATGTTCCGGTGGCTCAAGCTCGTGCCTCTGTGGGCTGGGATCTCCGGAATGATGGCTGCGGGCGCCGCCTTCGTCTTCTGGCCCTTCATCGACGCGCTCTTCCGGCGTCGCAATCCGAAGAGCGAACTCGGCACCGTCATCGGCAGCCTCGCCATTGTTGTCGTCCTTGTCTTCTTCGTCTGGGAGGCGCTGTCATGACGGGTCGTGGCAGGTCGTCGCATTGTTGCCAAGCACTTTTACACTTCGATCACGCTCTTACGCTGAGGGAGGGGTCATGAGCCTCCAGTTCAAGAAATTCATCGTCGCCATCTTCGCCCTGGCCTTCCTGGCCGCCGTCATCACCGTGGGTTTCATTGAAAAGAGTCGGCACAAGCCCGAGAACGCGGCGCGCGCCTACGCAGATGCCACAACCAAGGCTTGCATCGACTGTCACGACGAGAAGCACATCGCCGTGACCTGGAGTCGCCAGTGGGAGCTTTCACGTCACGCGGAGAAGGGCATCGGCTGCCAGTCCTGCCACGAGGCCAAGGAAGGCGATCCCGATCTGTGGAAGCACGAGGGCTACAATGTCAGCCAGGTCCCGTCGCCGCAGGATTGTAAGGAATGCCACCAGAAGCAGTTTGAGGAGTTCACCCCATCACATCACGCGAACGCCGCACAGTTCATCGGTTCAATGGACAACTTGCTTGGCGAGGTCATTGAGGGTACGCCGGCCGCCAACCTCGGCTGTCGCCAGTGCCATGGCTCGATCGTCGAGATCGACAAGGACGGCCGGCCCGTCGCTGGAACTTGGCCGAATACCGGTATCGGCAGAATCAACCCGGATGGATCAAACGGTACCTGCACCGCCTGCCACCTCCGGCACAGCTTCGCGCTCGAGCAGGTGCGCGAGCCGCACACTTGCGGTCGGTGCCACATGGGCCCGGATCACCCGCAGATCGAGATTTTTGAAGAGTCCAAGCACGGCATCAACTTCGTCTCTCACCGTGACGAGATGAACATGGACCGGACCAAATGGGTCGTCGGCGAGGACTATATCGCAGCACCGACCTGCGCGACCTGTCATGTCTCCGCGACGCCGACGATGGAGGTCACTCACGATATCGGAGCCCGCATCTCCCGCACGAACCGACCGCCGGTTTCGAAAGATCTCGAGAACTCCGCCGAGCGCAGGGGAAAAATGAAGAAGGTCTGTCTCGAGTGTCACGGAACGACCTGGGTCGACAATTTCTACACGATGTATGACGCCGCAGTCGATCATTACAACCGCAAGTTCGGTATTCCTGCCCGCGACATCATGGACGACCTCAAGAAGTCCGGAAAACTCACTGCGACGCCCTTTGATGAGCCTATTGAGTGGGTGTACTTCGAGTTGTGGCATCACGAGGGGCGCCGGGCGCGCATGGGTGCGTCAATGATGGGGCCGGACTACACCCAGTGGCACGGGTTCTACGAGGTGGCGCAACACTTCTATATGAAGTTCCTTCCGATGGCCGAGAAGCTCAAGCCCGGGGTGACCCGCAAAGCCAAGCAGATGAAAGAACACCAGTGGCTCAAGGGCATGACCGAGGAACAGCGCAAGGCCAATCTCGAGTTCTACAAAAAGCGCTACAACCAGGAGATCCACTAGCCATAGCCGTCAGACGATCGGGCCGGCCTACGGAAACGCGCGGCCGGCTCGTTCAACTCGTATCCGCCCCGGCGGGATTCGCAGGGGGCAATAAGGGGACGCCAATGAGCAAGATCAAACTTGCCATCGTGGTCTGTGTGCTCGCTGCGATGGTCATGCCGAGCTTCGCCGGCGACGATGGTAAAGCCAAGCCTTGGTTCAAGTTGTCTGGTTTTTATGCCATGAATGGATACAGCCAGAATAACTTCTTCTTCGGTAAGAGTGCGGACGCTCCTTTTGTTGGGGGTGTTTCGGACAAAGATGAATACGCGATCCAGATGGTGCGCTTGACAGCGCAATTCGGCGTCGGTGAAAACATTAAGATGGTCGTGCGCGGCGATGTGGCCCAGTCGATCTGGGGCATCGACAACTTCCGCCGCAACCCCTCCGAGGGTGGTTTCTCCTCCTTGTTCGGCCGCAAGGACACGAACTTCGTGACCCACATCGACTGGGCCTATGTAGACTTCACGCATCCCGATTGGGGTTGGAACTTCAAGATTGGTCGCATGAAGAACAAGCTCGGTAACATGCTCGTTCTCGACCAAGACAACGACGGCGTCATCGCGACCAAGCTCCTGGACGATGGCCGCTTCAGCTTTGGCTGGGCGAAGATGTCCGAAGGTGCCGACTCGCTCTCCGATGAAAGCGCCATCGGCCCCATGGGATTCTCCACAGAGGATGCGACCCTTTACACCCTCGACTACGTTCACAAGGGGAAAAACTGGACCGTCAACCCCTTCCTCGCCTACTACGTGGATGGGGGTAAGGCTTCGCGTCGCTCCTACATCCCCAACGGTCTGCAATACTTCCGCGCGCGCTTCACGCCGCAGGTCTCCAAGGCCTACGCTCTCGGCTTCGCCTTCAATGGCAAGGTCGGGAAGTGGGAGCTCAAGGGAGAGGCGGACTTCCTTGGCGGCGACGACGATATCGCGAACTCCTCCTCCGATCTCAAGCAGATCATTGACGTCAATGACGGTGACCTCTCTGGCTATAACTTCTATTTTGATGCCAAGGTGCCCGCTGGCCCCGGCAAGTTCGGCATGCTCTTCGGCATGGGCTCGGGTGACGACGACCCGCTGCGCGGCGACGGCAACATCAACCGCATCCGCACCAACGGCTTCTTCTATGTGACCGAGGTATGGGAAGACTCCGTGATGCCCGACGAAGAGGGAATCACTCCCCAGGGTCTCGGCTCACCGGCCTCCCGTGGCTACCGAGAGTTCGAGAACACGACTCTCGTGCAAGCTAACTACACCTGGAAGATCAACCCGCAGCTGACTTACTTTGTTTCCGGAACCTGGATGCAGGCGACGGAGCCGATTTTTGCTTGGGCTGAGGCGGGCGGATCCTACGGGCTCGAAGCTGGCGATCTCGACGCGGTCTCTACCTCTGATGATCTCGGCTGGGAGGTCGACATGCGCCTGCACTGGAAGGTCTATCCGGGTCTTCTGTGGATCTTCCGTACCGGTTACTTTAGCCCGGGGGATGGCGCGCTCTATCTGGTTAACGGTACCGACAAGTGGGATGAGGCAGCCTACGAGCTGCGTACGACCATCAAGTACAGCTTCGGCGGCGTGAAAGTCGGCGGCTGAGCATGGGCGAAACCGCACCCCGGCTTCCCAAGCGGAACGCCCAACGCTGGAAGGCGGGGTGCCACTGCGCATCAACGAAGGGAGGAACGACATGAAGCTGCACCGACTGGCCATGGGAGTCGTGCTGCTGGCAGGTGTCCTGGCGTTGGGAGTTGCGTTTGCTGCGGATGCTCCCAAAGCCGAACACCCAGTCGGGATGGGCAGGGCGAAGGACTGTGCGGCCTGCCACGAAAAGGGCACGCCCGAGATCTTCAAAGAGTGGTTTTCAAGCTCTCACGGCCTGTTTAACGTCAAGTGCGTCGTTTGCCACGGTTCGGTGGGAGAGGATTTCGCCATTCAGCCGAGCATGGCGCGTTGCGTGAGCTGTCACGCAGATCAGCTCGCGTCGATGAGCGGAAGCGCGATGAAAGGCAAGACCTGCTTCACTTGCCATCCTGCCCACGCACTCACCCCTCATGGGATGTGAAAGGAGGAAGTGATGAAGGTTACTCGAAGGAACTTCCTCTTCACCACTGCCGCAGCATCGGCTATCGCTGCACTCGGCAAGCCGACCGAGACCCTCGCACAGAGCGTAGCGGACGGAAGTGTGAAGTGGACCAAGGGCGTGTGCCGCTACTGTGGCACCGGTTGCGGTCTTTACAAGGGCACCAAGAACGGTCGCCTCATCGCCGTCAAGGGTGACAAAGACAACCACAACAATGGATTCCTCTGCTTAAAGGGATTCCTGCTACCGCAAATCCTCTACGATGAGTCTCGTCTCACCAAGCCGCTGATCCGCAACAAGAAGGGCGAGCTCAAAGAGGCGACTTGGGACGAGGCATTAAAGCTGATTGTCAAGAGATTCAAAGACTCAGCCAAGAAGCACGGGCCGGACTCGGTGGCCTTCTACGGTTCGGGGCAGGCTTATACCGAGGAGTCCTACGCCGCGAACAAGCTCTTCCGCGCGGGTTTTCGGACCAACAATATTGAAGGTAATCCACGTCTTTGTATGGCTTCTGCCGTTGGTGGTTATGTAACGACCTTCGGCAAAGATGAGCCGATGGGCTGTTATGAAGACATCGATTACGCCGACACCTTCTTTCTGGTGGGCTCGAACACCGCCGAGGCGCATCCGATCCTCTTCCAGCGTATCGCGCGGCGCAAACAGGCTGACAAAGGCGTCAAAGTCGTTGTTATCGATCCGCGGCGCACACCGACCTCACGCATCGCGGACATGCATTTGCAGTTCAAGCCAGGAACCGATCTGGCGATCCTCAACGCCTTTGCCCATATCCTGATCAAAGAAAACCTGATCGATCACGAGTTCATCAAGAGTCAGCTCGCCTTCGGTCAAGTCAAGACCGTCGACAAAAATTGGGCTGACTACCTCAAGTTCCTCGAAGCCTACTCTCCCGAGAAGGCCGCCAAGATCACCGGCTGCCCGAAGGAGCAGATCGTCGCAGCGGCGCGGCTGTTTGGTGCCAAAGGCAAGGCGACGATGTCGATGTGGTGTATGGGTCTCAATCAGCGCAGCCGCGGAGTGTGGGCAAATAACTTAGTTCACAATCTACACCTGATCACAGGGAAGATCGGTACGCCGGGCAACACGACCTTCTCGTTGACGGGCCAGCCGAATGCCTGCGGCGGTGTTCGCGACCAAGGCGGTTTGTCTCATCTCCTGCCCTATGGACGGCTGTCCGGTAAGCCGGCTCATCGTGCGACGATGGAGAAACTCTGGGGCCTCGAGCCCGGGACCTTGCCATCGACAAAGGGCAAGAACGCCGTCGACATGTTCCGCGGCCTGGACGAAGGCACGATCAAGTGCATCTACATCATGTGCACGAACCCAGGACAATCGTTGCCCAACGTGACCCGCTATCGCAAGGGCATGCAGAGCAAAGATACCTTTGTTGTCGTCTCTGATATTTATCCGACCCGTACCACGGAGCTTGCGGATGTTGTGCTTCCCGCAGCGGCGTGGTCAGAGAAGGAAGGTGTCTACGGTTGTTCCGAGCGGCGTTATCAGCTTGATGCCAAGGCTGTCGAGCCCCCCGGTGAAGCACGCACAGATTTCCAGATTCTCTGTGATATTGGCCGCCGTGCTGGCTTCGAGAAGATCCTCCCCTTCAAGACTCCGGCCGACGCCTGGGACGAGATTCGACAGATCGCCAAGGATACGCCCTACGCTTTCTGGGGCATCACACGCGACCGCCTGCACAAGGATCACGGCGTGCTTTGGCCCTGCCCAGAAGAAGGGCATCCTGGAACGAAGCGACGCTATGTCAAGGGTGCTGACCCCCTCGTTCCGAAGGATTGGCCACATCGGATGATGTTCTATGGCAAGCCGAACAAGAAGGCTGTTGTGTGGCTTCGTCCGATGGCTGATCCGGCTGAGGTGCCGGATGCAGAGTATCCCTACTACTTCACGACCGGTCGTGTGATCGAGCAATGGCACACCGGTACGATGACGCAGAAGTGCAAGGAGCTCGCACACGCCAATGCCGAGGCGCGGATTGAGATTCATCCCGCAGATGCCTCGAAGCTCGGTGTGAAGGCAGGAGGTGCTTTGCGTGTGAGCTCGCGTCGTGGCAGCGAGGTTTTCCGCGTTAACGTGACTGATACCAGCCCACAAGGGACAGTATTCGTCAACATGCATGATCCCCAGCGGATGTGTAACTTGATTACTATCGACGCCTACGATCCCGGATCGAAGCAACCGGAGTTCAAGATCTGCGCCGTGAAGTTGGAGAAGGTGTGAAGAACGAAGTCGAGTGTTCCGGGTCAGGGATCTGGCCCGGAACCTTCCCAGAGGAAGGGGTGCCTGTCGTTGCCGGGGTCGTTATTGAGACTCTCCCGGGGCGGGCACCCCGAGCCGCTGCTCGTTTGGCGAAGATCGACGGTCTTGAGCTCGTCGGTGGTGATGGCGATCGCCGTCTCGCCGGTGTGTGGTCAACGGCAAGCGGTAAGCTGCTGCTCGAGAGCGTCGAACAACTCATCCAAGAGGATGAAGAGCTGGTCGGTGTTTTTCCGACCTTCGTGGGACGCGCTGACGAGGCTCCTTGGGAGGAGGTCGGTGGTCTCGCCCGTCGGGCCGCGGAGGACGCCGGCTAGGTATTATCCGAGCTGCGGGAAGGCCGGTATTTCTCAGGATGGCCTTGTTGCTGTCGTGTGATTTGCCGGTGGCAATCTATCTTTGCCTTCGCGAGCTACCGGATTCATCAGGCGATTCCGGTGACGAGCCCACCGGAAGCCTTCGGGTGTCGGGAGGCGCAGCGACGAGATCATGGGTACGACGCGTCGATCCTTCTTCTCTACCTTCTTCAGTCAGGAGCTGCGCCCTCCGGGAGCGCGTCCGGAGGCTGAGTTTCTCGAGCTGTGCATTAAGTGTCAGCGTTGCACAGGCTCCTGTCCCTACCAGTCAATCAAGTCGGCAAGCTGGAAGTATGGCCTTGCTGTCGGAACACCGGTGCTCGAGCCGCGGGATGTGCCCTGTTACTTGTGCATGATCTGCCCAGAGCTTTGTCCGAGCGGTGCCCTCGAGCCGGTGGCCAAAGATAAGGTCGACATGGGCGAGGCGGTCGTTGATGAGCAGAGCTGCTTTGCGTTTCGCGGGATTCTTTGTCGCACTTGCGTCGATGCCTGCCCCTTCCAAGGAACGGCGCTGATTCAGGACCTTTTACTTCAGCCACGAGTAGACCCGAAGTACTGCGTTGGATGTGGGATCTGCGTCAAGGTTTGCCCGGCTGAGCCGGAGGCGATCCGTGTCCTTCGGAGCTAGGACCTGGCAGATCCGTTGGACACGTTGGCGGCGTACGAGTCAGATCGCGTTTGTGCTCTTTTTCCTCTTGCTGCCCCTGAGCTATCGATGGGGACAGGAAAGCGTGCTCGGTACGCTGGCGAGCCTCAAGATGGGTCCGATCGACCTCGTTGATCCCGCGACAGGTCTCTCGACGATCCTCGCTTCCCAGAGCGCGTCGCGTACGCTGCTCCTCGGCATGTTGCTTCCTTTTGCGCTCGCGCTCGTCCTCGGGCCCGTCTTCTGCAGTTGGGTTTGTCCTTGGGGTCTTCTCTCAGAATTGATCGATAAGCTGCGGGGCCGTGGTCGCCGGCGCTCAGGGCGGCGCCAGGGGCGCCTTTCTTTCCTAAGATGGTCCGTGCTCGCGGCGGTTATGTTGCTTTCTGGACTGCTCTCAACTCCTCTCGTCGCCACCCTTTCAGCCCCGCGGCTGATCAGCGCCCTTCCACTGGAGCTGATCTTCCTTGGTGGTGTCAGTGGAGGGAGCCTGCTCTTGCTTGCTGCCTTTTTGCTCTTTGAGCTCGTTCTGCCACGGCGCTTTTGGTGCCGAACACTCTGCCCGGTGGGTTCGACCCTCGTGCTCCTGCGGATCCCGTGGACCTTGCGGGTCAGTTGGCGTCAGCCGACCTGCCAGCCAGAGCTGTTGGGAGCGAATTGCGTCCAGGTCTGTAGCTGGCAGCTCGATCCGCGCCACATGACGGGCTATCAAGGCTGCACGAACTGCGGTGCTTGTGTGGAAGGCTGCCCTTCCAGCAAGCGCAGCCTGCACTTTGTGCTGGGTCAGCTGGCCGATCGGTCTGACGGTCGCACCCTTCCGGTGTTCAACGGCCGCATGTGAGGGCGTGTTCCTTGTCCCCTCGCGTCACACTCTGCGGAGTTCTCGGTTAGGATGACGGATGGCCACCGGCCAGGAAGAGAGACGCACGTGATGATCCAGATGACGACTCGTTTCTTTGCATGGCGGCTGATGGCCTTTGCGATCGTGTGCACCCTGGGAGCATCGATTTTCGCCAATAATGAGCCGGCCCTTGAGCAAGCGGCCATCAAAGAGGTTATTGCGATGGTGGAGGGAGGCGTCGCGGACTACGTCATCATCGCGCGGATCGAGAAGATGGAACAGGTGCCGCTACTCGGGGGGCAAGAGCTCGCAGTCCTCAAGAAGAAAGGCGTATCTGACCAGGTCCTGTTGGCTCTGGTCGAAAGTGCCACAGCGAAGAGTCGGCTCAGCAAAACCCGGGCCGAGCCTTCGGCGGCCGCAGCAGAAGGTGTGACTCAGGCCTCGGCGTCGCCGGCCCCCGCTCCTGCTCTTACGCCGCTTTCTCCAGGTCGTACAGCTACGCTGGCGCCGTTGTCACAGTCGGTCCCGGAGCCGCTGCCGGAAGGCGCAGGGCTTATCCGTGTCCGGTTGCGCTCGAGCTTTCGCATTAGCTACTACGAGGTCGTTCTCGATGGTCGCAGCGTGGCCACGAAAGGGGCGATCCTCACGGGCCAATCCGAGCCAGGAATGGTTCTCGCGCGGGCGAGCTTCTTCCGGCCGGACAAGGACGAGATCATCTTCGAGCAAATCGTACCCAAGGGCCAGCATGCGCTTCTTATCGGCTTCGCGATCTCCGAGGTGAACTCCGATCCTGAGGATCCCCTTAACGAGTACAGTCGCGAAAGCTACGAAAGCCGTGGTGTGCGCGCCGAGACGAGCACCAGCGCTACGGGACTCTGGGGAGTCAATCGTCCCGCCATATGCAAGATCGCCGAAGGAGAAATCTGCGAGCTCAGCGCGCGACTCAGCAAACGGCGTACGCGACGTTTTGGCGCGTCTACGATCTATGCGGTCGACTACAAAATTCGCATCAAGAGTGAATAATCCACACGGCAGCGACGAATAGATGGCACGGGGACATCGACTCACGGTGAGGTCGATTTGTGATGAGTGTTTTGTGTATCCGTGCCGGGTGCGTGGGGAGTACGCATCGTCAGCTCGGGCTCTCCTGGCCGTTCTTGACGGCGACATCTTGGGTCTCCCGGGGCTCCATTCCTGCTCAAGTTGACAATATCCCTAAGTTGACCGTGCGCGGGCCAGAGCTCTGGCCCGCGCGATTGCAGAATGAAACGCCTCAGCACGAGCTGGCATCCATCTTCTGGGCGTAGGTGTCTTCGCGCATTGCTCCGCTGAGCCAGTGGGACCATCGCGAGAGGCGCTAGGAGAGCGACACAAAAAAAGGAGATCCGAGATGTTCAGGTCGATAATCCTACCGAACGCGAGACAGGGGATCCTGCGCGGTGTTGTACTGACTATGCTCCTCGCCGGGGCACCCGTTCATGCGGAGAGTCCTATCAATTCTTATTTCTTTGGCGGGGCGATCAAGGGCTACGATGCGGTCGCTTATCATACCGAAGGTCAAGCTCTCAAGGCCACAAGCGAGTTCACTTTCGATTGGAGAGGGGCGCACCGGCGCTTCGCCAGCGCGCACAACCGCGACCTCTTCGCCGCCGATCCCGAGAAGTGGGCACCGCAGTACGGTGGCTACTGCGCCTGGGCGATGGCTGAGGGGCGCTTCGCCGGGATCGATCCTGAGGTGTTTCGAATCGTCGGTGGCAAGCTCTACCTCAACTACAGCCGGAAGGTCCAGAAGAAATGGGAGAAGGACATTCCGGGGTTCATCGCCAAGGCTGACAAGGCCTATCCCAAACTCGTGGCCCAGTAAGTCATCTCACTGCCGCGACTCTTCGTATCAAGCGCTCTATTCGTGGCTCTTCCTTCGACGGTCCTCTTTTGACGATCCGCTCACTCGCGTCTCCTGGAGGCGGCCTGCCATAGCCTCGAGTCGGTCCGATGGAGCGGCCAACATAGAGAGGGAAGATGCCGCGCGAATCCTTCTTGTGCCCTGTGATTTTCAGGTATTGAAGAGGGTTCAATAGAGGTGCTTTCAGCCGCCGGAAGAACTATATCCCTTAGAGGGGGAAGCTTGGCCCGGGATCACCGAGGTGGGACCCGGCCGCTTCCCCTGTGGCACGGCACAAACGCAGGAATGGAAAGCAGCTTGTCGGACGCACTCAAGGCGATCGAGTCTCGCACGCCGGCGCTTCTCGGAGCGTTGCGAGAGCTTGTACGCTTCGCGGTGGCTTTGGAGGTCTCCGATCCGGAGTCTGGCCAGGTTGAAGATGTCGATGCCGATCTCGTTCCGCGGGTGCGGCGGATCCTCGATGGTGCGGAGGGGCTCTTTGGGCGCTTCCTCGAAATCTACGACGGTGACACCGGCTACAGCGCCCGGGTTGAGTCGGCTGGCGGCTCCCGGGAGGCGCTGCGGGGCCGTGTCGCCGACCAGAGCTTCATCGCCCGGATGGAACTCAACCACTGGCGTGCGAGCCTCGACATGCCAGCCGGTTCGGAGTCTTGGGTCCTTATCGGGCGTTGCAACCAGGCGCTCGGCGCGTTCATCAAGGCGGCGATTGCGCTCGAGGCGATCGCTAGCGAGATTGTGGGCCAGAAATGCCTGCTCTCGCATCTGCAAAGCGCGGAGCGGAGTATCGAGCTTCGTCGCGCATTCCATGCGTTCCGCGCTGCCATCGCCGCCGGCGGCACACCCGAAGAGCACAACCTACGCGAGCGCATCGAGCAGGCAAGCGACGCGATCTCCGTGCTGCTTCATACCCAGACCCGTGAACGCATCCGACTCAGTGATCGAGCGCAGCTCATCAAGCTCGACAAACGGACTCGGGATTGGCTCAGCCTCGAGGGTGGTGCCGAGTTCTCCGTAGGGCTCCATATTTGGCAGGATATGCTCGCGCTTTCTGAGTTGATGATGCAGATCAACCGCCGCGAGGAGCTGATGGAGCACGACGCGCGGCTGATTGGCGAGCTTCTCGCTCGCTTCGACGAGCAACTTCCGGAGAATCCTGTCCGCGCATGGCGCGTCGAGCTCAAGACCCTGATTGGCCGGGACCTCGAGCTCGACCAGCTCATCGAAGATGGCGGCGAGGGCGAGACGGCACAGCATCTGCGGGCGATCCTGACCCGGGTCCATCGCGAGCTGACGGGCCAGCCTGGTGATCCTCCCGAATCACAGATGCGCTGAACTCACCGTGGAGCGAAGAATGTGGCACCCCGAGTTGAGGGGCTTGTACTTCTTTGCTGCGAGAGAAATTGGACAATAACGGGCAATAGCGGAGAACGCAGATCGGCCCGTAACGCGGTGCCACATTCTTCGCTCCACGGTGCACAGGGCTCCACAAGCCGGTCATGAGATCACTTCGCGCTTCCGCGTGATGCTCTCGCCCTCAGAGCAGCTTGTTCATCTCGGCGAGTAGCTCGCGGTAACGCACCATCACCGAACGAATGACCGCCGGATCGTTCATGTCGACACCGGCCCGCTTGAGGGCCTCCATCGGATAGACGCTGCCTCCGAGCTTGAGCGCGGCGAGATAGTCTTGCACGGCGCTCTTGTCACCCGAGCGCACCCGCGCCGCGATGGCTTCTCCTGCCGCGAAGGAAGTGGCGTACTTCCAGACGTAGAAGGTGCGATAGAAATGCGGAATCCGTGCCCAGCCGGCCCGGAATTCCGGGTCGAGGGTCGCTCCTTCACCGTAGTAGCTCAGCCAAAGCTTGCCCCAGATCTCGCCGAGGGTGTCTTTGGTCAGCGGCTTACCAGCTTCGGCGGCGGCATGGGCTGAGGCCTCGAACTCGTGGAAGAAGATCTGGCGCAGAAAGGTACCTGTGACGTTATTCACTCGCAGGTTGACGAGGGCGAGGCGCTCGGAGGGATCGCTCGTCCGCTCATAGAGCCACTCGAAGAAGAGACTTTCCGAGGCGACGGAAGCCACCTCGGCGACGAAGAGGCTGTAGTCGGCGTTGTGGGAGGGGTTGGCTTCGTTGGCAAGATAGGTGTGGATCGAATGTCCCATCTCGTGAACCAGGGTGAAGACATCGTCGAGGGTACCGCCCCAGTTGAGAAAGAGGTAAGGATGGGAGTTGTAGCTTCCCCATGAATAAGCGCCGCCTTGCTTGCCCGTGTTGGGATAGACATCGACCCAACGACTTGCGAGCGCCTTCTTCGCGACAGAGGCGTACTCCTCACCGTAAGTTTCGGTCCAGAAGCTCATCGCGAGCTTCCAACCTTCGTCGAAGCTGAAGTGCCTATCCGAGTCGGGAACCATGCTTACGTAAAGGTCGTAGATGTGGAAGTCGTCGAGACCCAGGACGCGTTTGCGCAAAGCGACGTAGTCCTGGATCGCGTCGACGTTCTCATGCACGGTGCTAACGAGGTTGTCGACGATCGCTCGCGGTACCGCCGGCTGGTCCAGCGCCATGTCCAGCGTGGAGTCGTAGTGGCGCGTGCGCGCCAGCCATATGTCTTTATTGACGGATGCGGCGTAGGTCGAGGCGAGTGCGTGGGCGTAGCGGTCATAGCTTCCAAACAGGGCGAGGGCCGCATCACGACGGACGCGGCGGTCCTGGCTAGCCATGTAGCTGTAGAACAGCGCCGGGATGGCGCGGGCCGGCTTGCTATCTTCACCTTTGAACTCAGGCCATGGGATGTCCGCACTGACCATCCCCTGGTAGATCTGCACCGGAGCACCGGTCAGTAGCGAGGCACCCGCCAGAATCTCCTCGACCTCCTTGGAGCGGACATGGGCCCGGCTGCGAAGGATGTTGTCAATGACGTGACGGTAGGTCGCTAGCTTGGGGTGCGCGAGGAAGGCCGCCATCTTCTTGGGGGGAATCTGCACGAGTTCCGCGGGGATAAAGGCGCTGGTCTGGCCAAGCTGGGCAGCGAGGCCCTCGGCCCGCCCGCGGTAGCTGTTGGCCGCCGCGTCACGGGTGTCGGTCGACTGCCACTGGGCGGCGTAGACGTAGAGGTCGTCGAGTGCGCGCTCGAGTTCGTAGCGCAGGTCGAGCGCATCCGCGAGGACGCTCGCCGATTCGCCAAGCCGACCCCGGTATCCTTCTAGCTCCGGCAGCCTTTTTTTTAAGGTGGCGGCGCCGGCATCCCAGGCTTCGAGCGAAGGGAAAATGTCCGCGAGCTTCCAGCGGTAGGCCACCGGAATCTCGTCCCGAGACTCGTAAAGCAGCTTCTCGCCCTTCTCCGCGGCGGCACCCTCCGCGAGGACGGGCAGGCATGCGGCGCAACTCGCGAGCAACGCCAGGGTGAAGGTCATCAATTTCATCGATTTTTTTATCAGCATGATCCACCTCATGGCGACCTACGCCGCCCTGTCAGGCCTAAGGAAGGCGCCCCGGGGTCCACGGCGCGCCGATCTCGTCGAGCTTGGCGTTGAGGGCCGTGAGATCCTCGCGTACGAGCTTGTTCAGTGCAGTGTTCAATCTCTTAAACTGCTCTTTGGCGATTCGGTAGCTTTCCTGTTGGGTCTTTGTCGGCGTCGAGCTGGTATACCACAGGCCATCAATGATACGGCTCACGCGCTGTCGAATACCCGGTGCCACCGGCTCATGGTGCGCTCGGACGACCGCATCACCTTCAAAGCGCACGCGCATCTCCCGCACGCGTTGTTCGAGCTGTCCGAGCTGAATGAGCAGTGAGCCCTGGACATCGGGGGTGTCGATCAACGCGCGCCGGATCAGTTTGAAGCGTTGTTCGAGCTCGTCGAGCACGCGGCCCGCACCGAGCACGCGACGTTGTAGCTCGGAGGTCTCCCGTTCGAAGGCCAGCACGGCCTGCTTGTCCTCGGCGTTGAGGGTTGCCAGCTTTAGGGGCACGAGCTCAAAACCCTCGGGCCCCGCCAGCGTATGGAAACGCGTGCCGTCAAAACGTGCCAAGCTCACGGTGTAGTGCCCCGGGTTGACCATCGGTCCCTCCGGTGGTTGCGACCAGATACTGTGTTTCGACGCATCGAGGCGTGCGGGGTTGGGTGCGGGAAAGCGCAAGTCCCAGACAACGCGATGGAAGCCCTTATCAGCCGGACCCGTCAGGCGTCGCACGACCTGGCCTTGCGTATCGCGTACGGTGAAGACTACGACCGGTTCGTGCTCGGTTGCTTCGGCACGCAGCTCTTCCCAGCTCGGGTAGGTGGGGGTATCGCCTTTTTCTAAAGCCTTTGCTTCGCGTTCGTGACGCTGCTGTTCGAGGGTCTTGTAGCCCTCCTTCAGATAGTAGGTGAACACCGCGCCGAAGGGTGGGTTGGGGGCAGTGAAGAAGTCCTCTCCCTGGAAACCCTTGTCCGGGAGCCCGAGTCGGGAACTTTCGAAGTAAAGCGGTGCCGGCCTGACGTCGAAAAGCAGGACCTCCTTCTCGAGCACTTCCGCGCTGATCTCGCGCAGGGGTGTGTAGTCGTCAAGGATGAAGATGCCTCGACCGAAAGAGCCGACGACGAGGTCGTTCTCGCGGCGCTGGATGTCAAGCTCGCGGATGCCAACCGTCGGCAGGCCGCCCTTGAGCTGGACCCATCTCCGCCCACCATCAACGGTAAAGAAAACGCCGAACTCCGTGCCAGCGAAGAGCAGCGAAGGATTTTGGTGGTCCTCGACGATGGTATAGGCCGAACCCCTTTCGGGCAGATCGCCAGCGATTGAAACCCAGCTCTTGCCGCGATTTGTACTCTTGAGCAGGTAGGGTTTGAAGTCGCCCCGCTTATGGTTGTTGAAAGCGGCGTAGACGGTGCTTGCGTCATGGAAGGAGGCGTTGAGCTGATTGACGTAGCTCCACTCGGGGACACCCGGGAAGCTCTCATAGCGCGTCCAGTGCTTGCCGCCATCTTCGCTGACCTGGACGAGTCCATCGTCGGTACCGGCGTAGAGCAAATCCTCGACCAGTGGCGACTCGCTCACGCTGACGATGTTGCCGAAAAAGGAGGTCGAGGCGTTCTTGGCAACCGCGTCGACACTCCACACTTTGCCCATGACCTCGAGACGATTGCGGTCGACTTGGCGGGTGAGATCACCGCCCAGCGCCCGCCAGCTATTGCCGCGGTCGTCGCTGCGGAACAGCCGGTTTGCGCCGAAGTAAAGTCGTGTATGAGAGTGTGGGCTCAGGAGCAGCGCCGCGTCCCAGTTCCAGCGCAGCGGCGGCTCCCCTGTGCCTGGCTGGGGTTGGATGTCGATGGCCTCTCCGCTGCGGATATCAAAACGCACGAGGCCCCCGTACTGCCACTGGGAATAGACGATCGCAGGGTCCTCAGGGTCCACGACGGTCTTGAAGCCGTCGCCAAAGACAGTGACGAACCAGTCGGCATTGACGATGCCGTTGCGGCTCGTCGTTCGTGAGGGTCCGCCGAGGGTCGCATTATCCTGCGTACCGGCGTAGACCTTGTAGAAGGGGAGGTCGTTGTCCGCGGTGACCTTGTAGAACTGGGTCACGGGAAGATTTGTGAAAAAGCGCCAGCTCGCTGCCTGATCGAAGCTCTCGTAGAGACCGCCGTCGCAGCCGGCGATGAGGTGTCGCGGGTCCTTGGGGTCGATCCAAAGCGCGTGGTTGTCCACGTGTTTGCTCGTCTCGCCGGCCCGATGAAAGCTTATGCCGCCATCGCTGCTGACCTGCATGTAGGTGTCCATCGAGTAGATGCGGTCGACCTCTTGCGGATCCGGGACGAGCTCCTGGTAGTACTGGGCGCTGCTTGTGTTGTACTCGGCACGTTTTTCCCATGAGGCTCCCGCGTCTCGAGAGCGGTAGAAACCACCGTCTTCGGCGGCTTCGATCAACGCATAGACGACGTCGGGGTTGACAGGAGACACCGCCAAGCCGATCCGTCCTATATCGCCACTCGGCAGGCCCTTTTCGAGCTTGGTCCAGCTCGCACCACCGTCGGTCGTCTTGTAAATCGCCGATTCCGGCCCCCCGTTGATCAGTGTGAAGACATGACGCCGGCGCTGGTAAGCGCTGGCGTAGATCACCTGCCGGTCCCGGGGATCGAAGGCGATATCGGAAACCCCTGTGTTCTCGGAGATCTCGAGTACCTTTTTGAAGCTCTGGCCCCCATCCGTGGACTTGTAGAGCCCGCGCTCACCTCCTGCGCGCCAGAGCGGGCCCTGGGCCGCAACATAGATGATGTTCTCGTTTGTGGGGTCGATCAGAATCTTGCCGATGTGTTCGGACTTTTCGAGACCCATCCGCGTCCAGCTTTCCCCGCCGTCGACCGACTTGTAGACTCCGTCACCGTAGCCGACGCTGCGCTGGCTGTTGTTCTCACCTGTACCCACCCAAATAACGAGACTGTTTGTGGGTGCGATGGCGACGCAGCCGATCGAGTAGGAACTCTCATCGTCAAAGATGGGTTTGAAGGTCACTCCGGCGTTCTCGGTCTTCCACACGCCACCCGAGGCTGCCGCGACGAACCAGCGCCGTGAATCTCGCGGATCGATCGCGATGTCTACGATGCGTCCCGAGGTCATCGCAGGACCGAGGTTGCGGAAGGTCAGGCCGGCGAAAGTCTCCGCCACAAGCAGTGATGATTTCTTCTGGGCGCGTGGTTGATCCTCGCTCGTTTTCTTGCGGGCCAAGGTGGGAGAGGCCAGCAGGCACAAGATGACGAACAGCACGAAAAGACGTTGCATGGTCAAGCTCCCTTGATAGCGGCACGAGCGAGGAAGGCATATTACCCCGCATCATCCGGCGAGCCCCGCCGCAGTTGTGCTGGATGGAATGGATCAGATGCGCAGCGAGCCCTCGGTGGCCAGGCGTTTGACCTTCTCGACCAAGGCGAGCTGATCGCAGAATGCGCTTGGTCGGTTTTCTGTCAGGAGCCGGGAGTTCGTGCAGCCTCCCCAACAGTAGCCGATGACCGGACAGCGCCGGCAGGCTGGATCTTGAAGCGCGGGCATTGTGCGCTCGACGAGGCGATGGTGTCGCTCGAGCAGCTCCGGGATCGGGTCGTCGAGAGTGCCGAGGCGATCCCAGTCGTAGTAGTCGCTGATGATGGTGTCGTCGTGGTCAATCACCAGCTTGTATCCGCCGCG
>CAYSMT010000001.1:2602-7537 GCA_964432135.1 uncultured Acidobacteriota bacterium | reverse complement strand
AAGCGTCGGAGCGCAAGCGCGGGTTTTTGAGGGAAGCGAGATAGGAGGTCTGGGGCGTCTTGCGGTGCTCTGCTGGATGAATCGTCTCGAAGGTCATGCGGTCGTAGCGCACGCCGATGGCCATCAGCTCGCGTTGGAAGTCCTGGAAGTTCTCCACGGTCGCGAACTCATCTCGGATCGCACCCTGGACAAAGAGCTTCTCCGCCAGTCCCTCGGCGACGAGGTGCTCGAGGTTTTCCCGCGTGCGTCGATAAGGGTTGAAGCGCGCGCGGAAGGGCTTGCGCTGCGCGTTGTTCAGCCTTTCGAGTCCGTCGAGGCTGACGATGATGTCGTCGAGACGTCGCAGAAGTGCGCATCGTTCGATGTCGAGCTCATAGGCCAGGTTTGTCGTCGTGTCGAAGCTCACCCGCGGTGCGAGGTCTTCACAGCGTTCGATCACCTCACGACAAAAGGCGGGTCGCAGGAGCGGCTCTCCTCCGAGGAAAGTGATCTTGAGAGCCTCGATCTGCGGGCTGTGCTCTCGGAAACGATGGATGAACGAGACGAGCCGGTCGATGCTGATATGGTGTGTTTGCTCAGGAACGAGCCGGTCGAGCACGGTGCAGTGGTTACAGCGCAGGTTGCATTCCCAGGTCACAATGAGGGTCAGTGTCAACATTTTACGCGGCGCGAACAGGAAACGTCGTAGCGCCAGCTCCTCCTGGCCTGCAAGGGAGCACGCGTCTTCGAGTTGTGCCGCACCCGCGTCTGCGGGTAGCCAGCGACGGGTGACCGTGTTGAACAAACCCTCGGTCCCGTCGCGAAGCGCCCGCACAACGTGCCGGCTGATCTTTCGCTCGCTGTTAAGTGAAACGGCGCCCATGGAGATGGCCTCCGTTGCGGGTCGCGCCACGGCGCGTGTCGATGCGCGCTACACCCCTGCCGGCCGCCACGACCTTGTGTCGTGGCGGCCTCGGCCCGCTGCGCCGCCCGAGAAACCGGGACTAGCGGTTGAGGATTTCTTCGAGTTCCTTACCCGCGCGGAATTTGACAACATTTTTCGCAGGGATCGGGATCTCCGCGCCGGTCTGCGGGTTACGGCCAATGCGGCTCTTGCGCATGCTCATAGTGAAGGTGCCGAAACCGACGAGAGTCGTCCGCTCGCCGGCTTTGAGCGAATGTGCAATGCCGTCGATCATGGACTCGATGGCCTTCGAGGCTGCCGCCTTCGTGATGCCCGCATCCGCGGAGATCTTGTCGATCAGTTCAGACTTGTTCATGACCACTCCTTCTGCTTGTAAGGGATCATCCCAGCGGGTCGACTCAGGCTAGCCAGCCCGCATTCCACCGTCGTGCTGCGTTGTGTCTATCACGGGAGGGCTTTAGGGGTCAATCACCGGGCGTAATCGCCGCCTGGTAAGGCTTTCCGTGGGCGGGCACGCCCAGCCCATCCGGGCCACGCGGGACAGTCTCAGCCCGGCGGGTAGAATGAGGGCATGGATAGGAAGAGAATCGAGTTACTTCTTCGGGAGGTTGCCAAAGGTGCCCTTTCGGCGAAGGACGCTACCGAGCAGCTTGCTGTCTTGGGCACCGCCGACCTGGGCTTTGCTCGCATCGACCATCACCGGCCGCTGCGACGGGGAATTCCGGAAGTCATCCTTGGCGAAGGTAAGACAAGCGAACAGATTCTCGGGATCGTCGCTCATCTGCTCTCGCGCAAGGCGCCCGTGCTCGTCACGCGTCTCGATCAGGTCCAAGGAGAAGCCCTCGTCGCGGCATATCCCCGTGGAATATACGACCCGCTTTCGCGTACCTACCGGGCAACGCCTGGGAAGAGCCGGCGGCGGAAACGCTCTGGTTTAGTCATCGTTTCTGCAGGAACAGCCGATCTGCCCGTGGCCGAGGAAGCGGCCGTGACCGCAGAGGCTTTCGGTCTCGAGGTCAGCAAGATCTTCGATGTTGGGGTTGCCGGTCTGCACCGCCTTCTCGAGCACCTGCCGCAGTTGAGAAAGGCCCGTGTTGTCATCGTTGTGGCTGGCATGGAAGGTGCTTTACCTTCAGTAGTTTCCGGGCTCGTCGAGGCGCCCGTGATCGGGGTTCCGACGAGCGTTGGTTACGGGGCGGCCCTCGGGGGTTTGACGGCGCTGATGGGCATGCTCAACTCCTGCGCGGAGGGGTTGACCGTGGTCAATATCGACAATGGCTTTGGCGCCGCCGCCGCCGCGCGTGCGATCTTGGGCTCGCATTAGCTAAACTACCGGAAGAATTAGCCTTGCACCTTCTGGTGGCTCAAAGTACCATCCTGCTAATTGTGCGTGACCCTATCAATGGGTCGAGTTGGGGTTTGGACCTGGAGGGGGTCTGATCCCGGAGTGAAGCGGTGGTGAATCGGGGAGTAGGTTGACCCTGAGAACGCGTGTTGGTCGGGCACGAACAGTGCAAAAGGACCGGTCTGACCGGCCCTGGCAGATGGGATGAATGCCTGGAACCGGTTTCAGGGACTACGTCGAGGCCGTTCGCGCAGCCTGTGACATCGCCGAGGTCATCGGCGAGTCGGTGTCGTTGCGCAAGGCTGGGCGATCAATGGTGGGGCTGTGCCCGTTTCATCCAGAGAAGACGCCGAGCTTTCACGTCGATGCCGCGAAGGGTGTGTACTACTGTTTCGGCTGCCAGGCCGGCGGTGATGTCTTCAAGTTCCTCACCGAGTTGCACGGTGTCGATTTCGTCGAGGCAGCCAAGATGCTCGGTGATCGCCACGGCATCGCGCCGCCCGCGCGGCGCGCCCCCGAGGCTCGTGCAGAGGACGGCCGCCGTCGCCGCGCTCTGGACGCACTCAACGCAAGCCAGGAGTACTTCGTAAAGCAGCTCGCCGCCGCGGATGGGATGGACGCGCGCAGCTATCTCTCTCGCCGAGGCATCGATGGCGAGATGGCCCGTCGTTTTGGCCTGGGTTTCGCGCCGTCTTCGTGGGATGCGTTGCTCGTTCATCTCAGCTCCAAGGGATTCGATGTCGAGATTCTCAAGGACGCGGGGCTCGTGAGCCTGCGCAAGGAGGGTGGAAGCGTGTACGACCGCTTCCGCTCGCGTATCACCTTTCCGATCAGAGACTCCGCGGCCAGGATCGTCTCCTTCGGCGGTCGCGCCGTTGGTGATGGAGAGCCGAAATATCTCAACGGGCCAGAGACCAGCGTCTACGACAAGAGCCGTGTTCTTTTCAGGTATTCCGAGGTTGCTCAAGAGATCCGAAAGACTGGCAGAGCCCTCGTTGTCGAAGGATATTTCGATGCAGTGGGTCTTTCCGCCCGAGGAGTGCCGGCGGTCGTGGCGGTTTGTGGTACCTCCCTGGGTACGGCACACGCACGGTTGTTGCGGCGTTTGGCCAGTGAAGTCGTCCTGTTTTTTGATGGGGACGCCGCTGGCCGGAAGGCCGCCCGGCGAGCGATGCAACCGCTGCTCGAGGCCGGGTTAGGGGTTCGCGTCGCCACGGCGCCGGACGGGCTCGACCCCGATGAGCTCGCTCGCCAAGGCGGCACGGAGGCCATTGAGTCCTGCCTCGAGTGTGCCCGCGAGCTGCCGGAGTTTCTCGTCGCCGAGGCCCGGCGTGAGTTCGATACCGAGAGCCTGCAGGGCAGGGTTTCGGCGCTGGAGATGATCCTCGCTTACCTGGCGATGCTGCCGAGTTCGCTTGCGCGCGCGGAGGCGGCCGACCGGGTGGCGGCGGGGATGAAGATCACTGACAGCGTGGTCCATGAAGAGCTGCGCCGTGCTGTCCGAATGCGTAAGGGGACGTTGAGGCTGTCCTTGCGCGATGCGGAAGCTGCGCAGCGCAAGCTCTCTTCCGCGGAGAGCGTGTTTTTACGCTATCTGTGTTGCGAGGAGGCCGTTCGTAACGCGGAGGAGGCCACAGAATTGGCTCGACAGGTGCCGCAAGCGAGTTCGAGCCAGCTTTTCCAGCAGGCCATCGAGCGCTGGCTCGAGGCCCGTGAGAAGAAGCAGCACTGGGATCTCCGGCAGCTTGCCGGCGCTTTCCCAGAAACCGAGGCACGCGAGATTCTGGCGCTGGCTTTCGAGCCCACGGAAGATCCGGGGATCGAGCAGGCGCGGGGCTCGCTGACGACCTTGCGCGAAAAGGCCATGCAAGAGCGCCTACGCGCGATACAGCTCGAGTTAGACGATGCCCGGGAGGACGCCGACAAGGATCGCTTGATGAATGAGATTGTGGTCCTCGCGAGGGAGATCCAAGGCCTCGCACCGGCGTCGGCACCGGAATGATCCCTGCCAGGGAGGAAGGAGCGTGCACAAGACGCGAAAGGGGCGGGAAGACGATGCATGACGTGCGACAGAAAGCTCGCAGCTTGGGCTGCAAGGTGTGTGTATCGTCGTGAAGGCAAGGCAAAACGACAAGGACGTGGTGCTTACCAAAGGTGTTTTCGGGCGCTGCAGAGCGCAGAGCCCGGGAGAACAGACATTGCGGATCGATGAGAAATACGAGGAGGTTGCCAGCCTCCTCGCCCTGGGCAAAGAGAAGGGCACCCTGACCCGTGACGAGGTCAAAGAGCAGCTTCCCGAGGAACTGCTCGCCGACCAGGCGGAGATGGAAGAAGTGCATGAGCTTCTCAAGGCCCAGGAAATCGACGTGCTCGACCCGGATCAAGACAATACGCGAGAAGCTGAAGAGCTCTCGGATGCTATCCCCGGGAGAAGGGGCGATCCACGCCGGAAGAGCGAGCCGGTGCCGGTGGCCGAGCACGAGCGGACGAACGATCCCGTCAGAATGTATCTGCGGGAGATGGGGACGGTTCCCCTCCTGACGCGGGAGGGAGAGGTCACCATCGCAAAGAGGATCGAAGAAGGCGAGCTCAAGGTGTTGCGGGCTTTGTCGAGGAGCCGTTTTGCTCTCGACGAAGTGCTCGCGATTCCGGATCGTCTCAAGCAGCAACCCAAGGCCGTTGAGGG
>CAYSMT010000001.1:0-2592 GCA_964432135.1 uncultured Acidobacteriota bacterium | reverse complement strand
TCAGAAGAGACCGTCGGCGGTAAGGGGGGCAACCTCGCGCGTGAAGAGCTGATCAAGCGCAAGGTGGCCCATGCAAATAAACGCATCTCTTTGATCAAGCGTAAGGCCAAGGAGTATTTTGAGGTCCAGGCCCGGCTTGGACGTCTCAAGGTGGGCGCCAAAGCGCACCGCGAGGCCTCGGCCAAGTTCGAAAAGCTCCAGCTCGACATCGCCGTTGCCATCCAGGCGGCGGGATTGAATCAGAACTACATCGAGCGTCTTGCGCGGGAGATCAAGGAGTCCAACCGCAAGGCCGCTCGTCACCAGCGCATTGAATCCGATCTCAAGCGCCGGCTCAAGTCGGTCAAGGACGCCGCGGTGCGGCGGGAGCTACGTCGCAAGATCGAGGACACGAGCGAGGAACTGCTCATCATTGAAGCGCAGACCCGGTGTCCCGCGCCGGAGCTGTCCAAGTTGACGCGTGACATCATTCGTGGTGAGGCCGAAGCGGCTCAGGCGAAGAAGGATTTGATCGAGGCGAACCTCCGCCTTGTCGTGTCCATCGCCAAGAAGTACACCAACCGTGGCTTACAGTTCCTCGACCTGATCCAGGAAGGTAATATCGGCCTGATGAAGGCCGTCGACAAGTTCGAGTACAAGCGCGGCTACAAGTTCTCGACCTACGCGACCTGGTGGATCCGACAGGCGATCACGCGAGCGATTGCGGATCAGGCCCGAACGATCCGGATCCCGGTACACATGATCGAGACGATCAACAAGCTCGTCCGCACCGCTCGTGCCCTCGTCCAGGAGCTTGGCCGCGAGCCAACTCCCGAAGAGATCGCTAAGCGGATGGACGTGCCTGCGAGCAAGGTGCGCAAGGTTTTGAAGATCGCCCAGGAACCGATCTCTCTCGAAACACCGATCGGGGAGGACGAGGATTCGCATCTCGGTGACTTCATCAAGGACAAGAAGTCGCCTTCACCCGTTGATGCGGTCGTGAGGAAGAACCTCAAAGAGCAGACGGGTACGGTGCTCAAGACCTTGACCCCGCGCGAGGAGAAGGTGCTCAAGATGCGCTTCGGGGTCGATGAGGGGAGTGAGCACACTCTTGAGGAGGTCGGACAATCCTTTGCCGTTACGCGTGAGAGGATTCGTCAGATCGAGTCAAAGGCCCTGCGTAAGTTACGCCAGCCGTCTCGTTCGCGTCTGCTCAAGCCCTTCCTCGGTGGTGGGCCGAACAAGTCGGCCAACGCCTGAGACAAGGCTTTGCGCGCGCAGCGTGGAAAAACGAGAAAGGGCGGCCCTTGAGGCCGTCCTTTCTTTGTCGACGGGAGCGTGTCCTGTCGTAGCGCGGTTTGTGTGGAGCTACTCGCCGTCGTCCCCGATGGCTTCATCTGGGCAGGAGTCCATGGCCTCCATGCAGGCTTCGAGCTCGTCGTCGTTGTTGGGCTGCTTAAATACGCGCGCGTGGTCGTCGTCGTCGGTCATCTCGAAATTATCGGGAGCCGTGCTGACACAAACCTGGCAGGCGCTGCAGTTTTCGTCGACATAGAACTTGCCCGGGATGGAATCGGGTTGCTTCGCGGACTTATCAGCCATGACCTCGGCCTTTCTCGAGATAAGCTCGGTTGTGCCCGGATTCCTCACGATCCGGGGGATGGGAAAAGGACCAGCAAGGAAGCGATAAGTTAGCTCGTTTCGAAGCGGAAAACCAGATCCGTAGGACAGGATCCGAGGAAAAAAACGAGCCGCAAAGATCACTTAGCTTGCTCCGCTTCCTGGGATGCGCGGTGGGCCCATGCTCCGTTGTCCTCGCAGGACGTTGAGCCAAGCCGAAAGCCATGTTTTGACTGACTATCAGGTATCAGTGCCTCCGGGTGGGGGCTCTGGTGAGGGCGGGTTGACAACTTCGAACTCGATGCCGGCGGCCATGCGGCTCGCCCCGAGCAGATCGTCGAGCTGATCTCGCGATTCAGGCTGCGTGGAGCGGTGGAAAAGCGCGAGCCCGTAGCCGCCTGGCTTGAGCGTATTTTCCGGCACAATGGCCTCAAACTCCCGGCAAGACCACTGCGCATAGTGCAGGGCGCTGCGTTCGGAAAGCAAAAGCTGATATATCGCGTGTCGTTTTGGCTGGGTCCCGTAGAGGACGACGCGGGGAGGGCCGTCCTTACCGCAGGCGACGAAACGCAGGACGACGCGGTCGGTTGTGGCGAGATCCTCACGGGGTGCGACGGGAATGAACGCCCGGCGCTCGACATCTCGCACGATCTCAACCTGCTTAGAGGTGCCGGAGCGCAAGAGGAAGTCGCGTCCGCTGTTGCGCCCGAGCCTCAGGCTCGAAACGCTCGCGCTGCGCTCCGAAGGCGAGGGAATGTGCAGGGCTGCCGTCCCGGCGCCGACGTCTCCGGTCAAAAGGTCTTCTATGACGATACGGGCGATATAGCGCCCGGAACCCGGTAGGTGACAGGTCGAGTGGAGGACGAGCATCGCGGGGGGGAAGCGAGCGGGGGGTGACGCGGAGCGGATGATGCGTTCGGCGCCATCGCCGAGCGAGCACAGCTGCTGGCCGCGGGTATCTTCGACGACACCGTCCCAGCCGATGTGGGCGAG